>CALCWF010000180.1 GCA_937906355.1 uncultured Rickettsiales bacterium | reverse complement strand
GTACGTTTTATACGACGTCTATGCAGAAAAACGACTTTGGCAAAACTATCTTACCGGACGATATAGACTTCAAGGTCGAAGGCGTGACGCAAATCTAGAGGAGAGTATAAAAGCTTTATACCACTTTCGCATAAATTAAGGTCGATCTAATGTCAAAGATATATGACAAAATTAAAAATTTATACCAATTAGCTCAAGCATCTTGCGAGCGTGAGAATACTTTTTCTCGTTATATAGTTTATTAATCTGAGCTATATGAGCGGTCGTATTCAGATCATTACTGATCGCGAACAAATCCCTGTCTGCTAATTCGATCGAGTTGTATTCATCCTCATTGAATGGCATTTTCAGGAATTTATCGTACATCTTTTCACTATCTTGAAGAAGTTTTTGACTAAAATTCATAGGTTTACGATAATGCGTAGATAGTAAAGCCAGTCTTAGTGCGTTTCCGTTTACACCTTGCTGTTTTACAGCATTTATAGTGATGAAATTACCAAGCGATTTCGACATTTTTTGCCCATCAATCATCAAAAAGCCATTATGCATCCAATATTTTGCAAAGTTCGAACCCTTATTTGCACACTTAGACTGTGCTATCTCGTTCTCGTGATGTGGAAACTTCAAGTCCACACCTCCACCGTGAATATCAAAATTCTCACCTAGATACTTATTTGACATCGCAGAACATTCTATGTGCCATCCGGGTCGTCCACGTCCCCACGGCGAATCCCAAGATACACCTCTATCCGTCTTTTTCCACAGCAAAAAGTCGTCTTGATTTCGTTTATAATCTCTCTCCTCTACACGTGAGTTTTGTATGTTGGTCTCTATCTTTCTTCTAGATAATCGCCCATACTCCGGAAAGCTTTCAACTGAAAATATAACATTGCCATCTTTCACGTATCCATGTCCGTTGTCAAGTATTCGTTGAATTATCGATATAATTTCTGGAATTTCCTGAGTTACTCGTGGTTCGACAGTTGGTTTGAGACAATTTAAATATTCACAATCTTCGTGAAAATATTGTATCATCTCGGTCGTTAGATCGGACTCGCTTATTTCTCTCTTTTCTGCTTCATTGATTATCTTGTCATCTACGTCAGTTATGTTTCTAACATATCTTATACTCGTCTCGCCGTATATATGTCTTAATACGCGAAATAACGTATCAAATACAACAATGCTTCTTCCATTACCTAAGTGCACTCTATTGTAGACGGTCGGCCCGCAAACATACATTGTTATGTTATTTTTATCCGTCGGCTCGAATTCCTTTCTTTCATCTAATGTGTTATATATCGAGAACATTTTGAATATACTTCATTCAAGAATGACATCTTCTTAATTTGCAATAAAATTACAAAATAAAATATATCTATATTGATTTGTGCGTTCAATGGCTCATCGAGTTATCACTTTTTCGTCCCTTTTACTTTTCTGACAAAATGGCACAAGATACAACTATTGCATATTAAAAATAATATGGTACCTTTCCCAGTATTGTGATTGGTAATAATATGTCTGGATTGAAGGTATTAGTTTTATTAGGACAATTAAAACATAGTCGTATAGATAACGGACAGGCGACCTTGTTTGCGGAAAAATTGGCAAAAGGAGGCACTTTGTATACGAAAAATGTATATTTTAATATGTTCATAAAATTACCGTCCTTCTTATTGTCTATTATTCCAATATGGCTAATGATTAAGCATATTGACGATTTCAAAGATATAAGCGAATGCGACGCGATTGTCGTGAGTGGTAAAAAAATGATAAGATATGCCAAACATCTAAGAAAGCATGCCTTTCCGGGAACGACGATCGTCCAAATTGGAAATCCTTACTGCGTTATCAGAAAGACAGATATCGTCTTAAGACAAAGCACAAGCACTTTTACTTTACCATATAAAAAGACGATAAAATACGTTGGTCTGCTGTGTAAAAAGGTCGATAAATCTATTCGACAAAGTGAATGCGAAAAATTCAAGAAGATAAAAAACGCATTGAATGGTGAGCTTATAGGTGTTTTTATAGGTGGAAATCATTTATTGTATAAAATTACAGCAGAAAGTGCGAAGGAGTTCGCGACGACGATAAACAGAATATCGTATAATACAAAGATGCCACTTCTTATAGCAACCGAGACAGGAGTGCCTAGTAGAATAGTCAATATAATTGAAAAAAATCTAGATTGTAGCTATTATTTTTACAATAAGGCGATAGATCCGGAAGAGAGTCCGAAGGTTGCTTTTATGGAATGGAGCTCGTACTATATTTTATACGGCAATTCCATAAATGATCATAGCGAGTATATGTCGCAAGAGAAACCGGTTTACGTGTATCTGTCAAATAATACAATCAGATATAAGAGATTTTTAATCGAAGCTATTAAACGCGGATGTGCGAAAATAATAAATTCAAAAACAGAGAGTTTGAAAGAATATAAACAAAATAGCCTAAATGATATCGATCACATAGCAGAGGAAGTAAAAAAAATGCTGTGAGTAATACACAATTATCGCAAGTAAATAATCATTACACAAAAGAACACTGGTGTATTTGTATAAGTATCGTCAAATAAATTGACTTCGCAAGACTAATTCTTGTTATTATTATTCGTCATATTTTTCATATTTCGTGTTAAGCCACGCATCGTTTCGTTGAATACACAAACTGTATCATGTCCGTGCCTGAGGGTAAATACTGAAAAAACCCCTTCAACGGCAAGATATTGATTTATTATTCTAAAATTAACCATACTCTCAAAGCCCTCGTTGTCTACGCTAAAAATACCTGGTATTATACCATTCTTATCACGAAACTCAAAATAAGTAAATCGTCCATCGTCGAATACTTTAATCGGTGTGATCATATAGTCACCGGATACCGTATAATTGAAATTGAAGTTTTCTGCTTTTGACAAATCTGGTCCTTTTATTATCGAATATTGTATAATCGAATTATCGTTGTTTGACGAATTGCTTTTCTTATCGTCTATACCACTTGGATAACGAAACTTAAAGTAAAAAGCTATATTCGGGTCGAATGCACCATTTGCAACATTTGCGTGTAATTCAAAAAAATATGTTCTCTTATCCGTCATGACAGTTAATGTTGTATCCGCGTCATCTTCAACTGGCGTTAAGAATAATCGATTTTTTATCGGCTTAATAGACCACGCCTTTGGTTTCGGTGTGTAGATCGTATTTATTTTTTCATTCTGCGAAAATTCTATGTACGTCGGAACGGTATAATATCCCTCATAGTGATATACTCCGTTAGCATGATAAAGCCAAGATTTAAATCGATTTTCCGTGCCATGTTTCCGGGGATATATAACTGCCGCTACGGAGCTATTAGCTATAAAAAGAACTATCGCTAAAATTGATACAAAAAGTAGACAAATATCGTTAAAATACACTCTAAGTGCATTCATCTTGAATACTTTCATCTTGACATGATTTACAATTTCACTCATTGTCACCTTTGGCATCCTTGCTAATTTCTTCAACTGAATAATCAGTAACTTTAAATTCAATAGTAGAATTTACTTTTCTCTGGCTTTCTGTACGGAATTTAAAAAATAACGTTGCAACGAAATTTTTTTTCTTGCTCGTTTCGTTTGTTATTTCCGATGAAAAATATACCTTCGCTCCTCTCGGAATAACTTGACGGGAGAATTTAGAGTATATTTTTTCAACGACATTCAGGTCGTCATATATGAAATCTATTCGTTCTACTGTCGCTATTTTTCTTAATTTTAATATCGCAAGCGACGTATCGCCATATTCAGAAGAATACGAACTATTTACATAGTTATCATAAACCTCCTTCCCGGACAGATTTTTGATGACGATCATCTTGTTCTTTATAGCACTGGAGCCCGTTTCGTCGGAACTATATTGTAACGTTTCAATGTTTTCAACGTACTTTTCTATCATGAGTCTTAGTAAATTTAGCGACTTATTTCCAAAATAATTTGGGACACGCGACACCATAGTTACGTTGTCTTTTTTTCTGTGGTTTGTCATTGCTATATATGTATTTCTTCGTATATTGTCATCATAAATAGATACGGCAATTCTAATCGTGTAGTAGAAGCATATAATACTGATTAGTAATATGACGAAATATATCACCCTTTCACTTGCAACTTTAACATATATTGCGTTATACCACTTTCTTGCGTTGTCGTAATAACTTGCATCCATTTTCGAACGATTGATAGGTAGACGTCGATATTTCTTTGTCAAGCAAGACGACAAGAAAAACGGAGGGTGGGTGGGGGAAAACAAAACAATTGGTCCATGTTAAACGAATGCCAAGTCGGGTCATCGACGATCAAAATATATCATTCGTATATATATCATATGCATAAAGTTTAGTTGTAACGTATGGCTAAAATAATAAATTTGCTTTTTATAAAATGTTTAACTCAACTAACTATGAATCAATTATACTTTTTTTATGGAACAAACTGCTAGTTTTACATCTTTCGTGCCACTGATTGTTATCTTCGTGTTGTTTTACTTTTTATTGATAAAACCGCAACAAAAGAAGGCACTACAAAGAAAGAAAATGATAGAAAGCCTGTCGATCGGAGACGAGCTAGTTCTAACATCTGGAATTATATGTAAAATTGAGAATATTCCTGCTAATAAGGATTACATTTTCGTATGTCTCGATGATAATACGGTTGTTCGTGTATTTAAAGACGCGATAGCTGATAAATACGAGGAAGTGCAACAAAAAGAAAAAGATAATGCGAATACGAGAAAATAAAAGGGCGAGATTGGATAAACGAGTAATAATTTTATGCCACTTTTTGACGATTTTGAAGAAAAGAGAGAAAAGAAAGTAAAACCTAAAAACTCGAAAAAAAAGAAAAGTATAGATAATAGCCCGAGTGGCGTATCGGGATGCGATATAGCCATGGCGAAAAAAGGCGGTGCAAAAGATACCGAAGATATCACTAATTCTACTGTCAATAATCAAACTATCGATAATGATAACGACAGTATCCGTGAAACGAATGAGACTACCGCGAGTATAGATACAAAAAAACAATCAGTAAAGAGCAAGACGAAAGATATAAATGCTAAAAATGTAAAGATAAAAGAAGTAATAGACGACGAGCCAGAAAACAATAAAGCAACAAGAGAGCTGAAAGAATTATCCCCGTTTCACGAACTTGGTAATTCTCTTCTAGAACAATTCTCTAAAAACAAGCTACATCACGCTATAATGTTGAGCGGAGATTACGGTATAGGTAAGGCGACATTTGCGTATTGGGTTGCATCACAAGCAATCTTATCTCAATTCAACAAGGACAATGGGTTATACGATGCTAACTTGGAATTATTGTGCAACAATACGCATCCGGACGTATTTTTTCTAACATTAAACGAAAATAAAAATGAGATCGGCGTAGATGACGTTAGATGTTTGCTCGATAAACTCTATCTAAAATCTACATATGGTAGTAAATTTGTCGTCATTGATGATATCGATTTTGTAAATATAAACGGTATGAATGCCCTGCTAAAAGTACTAGAAGAACCACCAAGTAATACATATTATTTCATATTACATCATAACACAACGAGGACGTTAGATACGATTTGTTCACGTTGTAATAAAATTAATTTATCTATAACTAATCAAGATTGTGCGACCGTGTTGCGTGAACTATATAAAGATATATCAGACGACGATGCCGTTTTTTATACAAAAATTGCCGGTGGCTCGGTTACATTCGCCAAGATGCTATTTGACATGAATATAAGGCAATACATGACTATCTATTTGTCGTGTCTTTCCGAAAATTTCTCTCGCGATGGTTCGATTAGCAGTGAGAATAGCGGGAACGATAAAAATATCCTAAATGAGGCGACTGAAGTATTAAATAGCGTTTATCGCGAGATTGATAAAAGGTATAAATCTCTTTCAAGGATATTAAAAATATCTCTCTTAGAGAGAGTTATGACATATATGCTTAATGAAAATATTTCTGCCGTGAGCGTCATGAATACTGAATCGTCTAATGGTAATCGCACTTCCGATGACGATATGAAAAATGGTCGTGATATAAACGGCGATGTTAGCGAACGGTTAAAACAAATTATATCAATAAACCCAAAACTTGTTAAGCAGTTCATCGATATAAAGGCGTTCGAACTGCCGGTGCAATTTGTGTAATTAATAGCTAATCATTTGTTTGCACTATCTCGTTATCTCGATAATAATATTATATACAATAATAGTTATGCAGTATGCTCTATAGTCATTTTGTCATCTACCGCCTATTTGACCTCCCAGATCTTGTTTTTCTTGATCCGCCAAGAACTTTGCCTGAAAGTATCCAACATCCGACGCAAGTCCCATATCGACATTTCTATTCTCTTTCATCCATTTTCTTACGGCATGATTCGTCCATTTCCCAATAGGTTTAGCAAAACCAATTATCTTTTTCTTATTCTTAGACTGATTATTGTGAATGTCGTTTTCCATATTCTGCTTTTTTTCAAATTCGCGTTGTTGTTCGAGTTTCTTATCTCTTCTCTGTGTGTCTTTATCCTCGTCGCTATTTTCATTTGCATATCCTTCATTACTATCGTTATATATTGCATCCAAGATTTTTTTCGTGAGCTTCTTGAATAAAAGATAATCTATTATCTTTAACGATATTATAAATATTGCATAGAAGAGCAAAATACCGATAAAAGCTATTATGGCGTATCCGATCTTTGTTGATACTAAATAGTCAAAAAGCAACGCAATCGTCGAACTCATAGTTAATTTTAGTCATTTTAAACTTACTTGCAATGTATTTCACAATTTACAAACCGTCAAGTTTTTTCAACTAGAATAATTAAATTCTTGCAAATAATAAAAAAGCGGTCGATCAACTCAATAAGTTGATTGTTGGGTGTATATGTTTTCTAGTGACGTAAGCAATATGTTGCAAAAAATAAAAAGTAAAGTCGTCGGTGGTGGCGATAAAAAAAGTGATGCCAACGAAGAAGATATGCTGAACGACTTAGTGAATGATGATAAAAACGTCGAGAAAAACGTATCCGATTTAAGATACGATAATGGTGTCGATGGCGAGAGAATCGCCTCTGACGATGAGGTTTTGAATGATATAAATAAAGTTGTTGAGAGTGCGGTTATGAATAATCAAAGTGATAAAAATGAGCTTGAGGATAGCATAGAGAGTGATTTTTTGGCAGATGTTTTTGCGAACGAGGAAGAAAACGACGACATAGAGCAGAGTAATGCCGTCGATAGTAATAACAGTTACGATGGTAACGATTACAATGATACAAATGTGTCATTGAACGCCAACGATAATGACGACGTCGAGAACGATATTGTCGATGAAAATGAAGATACAAATTACGAAGAAGATGACAATATCGTTTCAGTAGACGAACATGTCGACGAGAGACCATCTGATTTCGATGTCGCTTCTGACGACGACAAGCTTGAGGAAGTTGTCGAAGATACGGATGACAATGAGAACGACGATGAGTATAAGTTCGACGACGACAACGAAGATGAAGACGAAGAAGATGATGAAGATAACGATGAAGAGGACAATCGTTATGCAACCTCTGGTAGCAAAGAACACTATGAAGCTGATAACGTTTCTGAGACAAAAATAAGTGAAGAAACGGTAAATGGCGTAAAAAATAGCATCACAGAGCTTATGGATAATGTTAAAAATCAGATGTTAACTAATCGCGAAAATGAAGCCTCAAGTCTGAGCGATCGTAACATCGGACATAAAACACTGGAACAAATTGTTCAAAGTCTTTTACAACCAGTTATAATTAACTATCTTGATGCAAATATTGAAAGAATAGTCAAAGATACAGTTGATAGAGAGATACAAAAA
>CALCWF010000179.1 GCA_937906355.1 uncultured Rickettsiales bacterium | reverse complement strand
CAGCCGGATCGGCGTCGTCTTCCAGGATCCGATCGGCTCGCTCTCCCCCCTGCATCGCATCGGCGACCAGCTCGTGGAGACCGTGCGCCTGCACCGCGAGGTGTCCGAAGGGGCCGCGCGCGCGCTGGCGCTCGAGTGGCTCGACAGGGTCGGGATCCCCGATCCCGAAACGCGGGCGCGGGCCTATCCGCACGAACTTTCCGGCGGACAAAAACAAAGAGTCGCAATAATAAGAGCCCTGATGCTCGAGCCGGAGATAATAATCATGGACGAGCCAACGTCGTCTCTCGACCCTGAATTGACAAACGACGTTGCAAAAACAATTAAGATAATAAATAAAAGCGGTCTAACCGTTATTGTCATAACGCACGATATAACGGTTGCCAAAAAGGTCGCCGATTATGTCGTAATGCTACAAGACGGTAAATGCGTAGATAATATATCGTGTTCCTCTTTTTTCGATCCTAAAAAAGAAAAAAGCGTCTATAGTAAAAAGTTCTTAGATCAAGATGACGCCAATAACTAACGCCCGCAATCAACAAAACGAACATTTTACCAGTTCTTTTTTGTCTTCTTTACGCTTTTGTCTTCTTTGTGCGTTTCTAATTCGATACACGTCTATTGTCGCCTTCGTTTTATTTCTCTTCTATTGTTTTATTTTGAATAACAACTCCTAATACTAAAACATCAAACAAATTTTGTGCGTATCCTTTATTTTACTATAAATTTTAACTTCATTTTCAATTTACAACAATTTTATCCAATTCGTAAACAATCACTTATCTTAACAAAGCAAAATCAAAATAATAAAACTTGCAAATTATAACAAAAAACGCATCCCTACGCAGATCACTATCTATGATAGATATAATAATATTCGCGATCATTGCTTTCTTTCTAATAAAAAAATTAACATCCGTTCTCGGCAATGAGTATGATCAAAAAGCTTTTGGCTACGAATCAACAACTCTCGAAGAACAAGCAACAATGAAAGATGCCGAACCTGTGAATACAAAGAAAAAAGATTTATTTGAAGGTTTTGATTATTTGTCAGAAGCAACGAAGACGTACGCAAAGGAAATAGCATCGAAGATCGATGGATTCACGTTAGAAAAGTTTCAAGACATAGCAACAAAAGTATTAGAAAAAACAATTAAAGCAAATAATGAAAAAGATGTGAATACACTAAAAAAACTATTGTCACCGGAATTACTTGATACTTTTAAGCAATCTTTTGAAGATGAAAAAATAAATCAAATAATTCTTGTAGCAATAAACGAAACAAAAATAGAAAATATCGTAAAAACTGGTGACATATTCGAGATAGAAATCTCATTTAAAATGAAACAAATCAATTACACAACAAATGCTAACAGCGAGATCGTTGATGGTAGTAAAAACAACTTTGTCGATGTAAACGAAAAATGGTTCTTTGAACACAATTTTGCATCTAAAAGCACAACTTGGTTTGTCGAAAAAATCGAAAGTTTTGATGTCGAGTAAATATTAATAGTGCATCGACGAGTTGTTTCTTTTCAAGAAAAGATATAATATTTGTCGTTCAATTCGCTAAAAAAGAGAATTGTAAATTTAATTATTTGACATAATTTTTAAAAATGGTAATATACTTGCGTATGCAAATGTGGAGTATTTCTACGAAAAAAAACAAAACATCAGATAAAAATCTTTTTTTTAATTCTCGTGTAAATGTTTTGTTTTTAAACATTCTTTTCTGTTCTGTCTTATTGTTGTGTTCCTGTATAAGTGGCGTTCCGTCGAGAAAACAAAAAAAGCACAGTTATAAAAATAAACGCTATTATATTTCTAATAAGAAAAATGAAAAAAAAGCTGATATAAGTAAGTATATCAACACGAACATCGCTTCGACAACAATCGAGGAAGCAACCTTCTTAGAAGATATAGATATAGAATTTCAAACACAGAAAGACAATGTAATTGCCGTTGGGCGTAAGATATATACACAAAATCAAATTACATCACAACTTATGCCGTGGGACAGAGAAGATTTGATGTGTGAAATTGGAACTTGTCGCTCAAAACAAACTGCATTATTAGCAGATATTCTTGATGACGGAGTGGTCAATTATTCTGCGGAAGATAAATGCATGAATAAAAAGCGACATTTTACAAAAGGAAAAATGCACTTTCAAGAAGTAAGCTTCATTCAACTCGAAGATTGGCACGGCGATGATTTTAAAGATGCACTTC
>CALCWF010000178.1 GCA_937906355.1 uncultured Rickettsiales bacterium | reverse complement strand
TTGTATACGATACACGATATAGATGAATCAGAAAAAAAAGGTGGTAGACTAGATCTTATAGACATAGTTCGTTTTTCTTCGAACGTCGGGTGTGCGAAGGTAATGGAAGATATAAGTCTAAGAGATCAGGTCAAATTCATGTCGAGACTCGGACTATTGAGTAAATTACAAACAGAACTACCGGAGCTAGGAAAGCCAATATATCCAAAGAGATGGACGTTTGTAAATGGCGTAACCATATCGTATGGACATGGTATAGCCGTCACTCCACTCCATTTCGTTACCGCCATTGCGTCGCTATTGAAAAATTCACCCGTAAGACCAACATTCCTAGCGTCAGAAAACGTTGAAAAATACGAATATCGTTATCTAGACGACGATAAATACGAGCTATTCAAGGAAATAATGAGACAAGTAATAAATAGCGGTAGTGGACGTGTAGCTTATATAGATAAATATGACGTAGGTGGCAAAACGGGAACCGCAACACAATATCACGACGGCAAATACGACAAGTACTCAATGATACTATCTTTTATAACTGCTGTTCCTATGAAAAAACCACAATATATTTTCTTTCTAATGCTCGATAGACCATATGTAGATGCGACAAATAATAATATCGTTCGTGCCTCAAATGTTCTCGGCAAAACTATGAATGACGTCGTATCAACAATTGGTCCTGTATTAAACATAAAACCAGTAAAAAAACATATTAAATGATATTAAATGAAAAAACACAAAGGACAAATAACTAACGAGAATCGCAGGAAATACTATTAAATAGTCATCAATTAATCAATCAACAATTCGCCTCAATTCTCTCGGAGAGCATAGCAACGTCAACCATGCCAAAAACTTATACGTGAAAATATATAAGTATCGTATATCACATGAGGATTGTATATAAAACTACAAAGTATACGCGAACGCTTAATTGGCGTCAATCTTCGTTTGAATTAGTTTTTCCGGATCATACGATTTTCTATCTTTACGAATCGAGAAATACAACATCGATTCCTTGGCACCTTTATCGCCCTTACTTACATATGCTATTATCTGTTTTTTCTTAACGTTATCACCAACTGAAGATTCTTTAGTTTAGTATTTAGGCTTTTCCATGCATCCTGTTTATAGTTAAACGAGATCTGTTTTTTCTTAACTTTATCACCAACAGAAACCAACGGCTCTACATATCCGTATGCAGTAAAGAAGCCGTTATAGTGTCTAATTAAAATGACGTTATTATATCCTTCGATTACATTACTATAAACAACTTCGCCGGACGCAGAGGCTTTGACTGGTGAACCAGCCTTTGTCTTTATGCTTACGCCCTCCATTCTTCCGTTATTCGTCAAATGTCCAAAGTGAACAACTATCTTACCGTCGACCGGAAACATAAAAGTCACATCATCAACCAAACTAGTCACAGTCTTATTATCGTTTTTAACTATCACGACTTTATTCAGATTTTCATTCCCCGCATTTTGCGTGCCGTCATTGATATCGTTTTTTTTGTTGTTACTATTATCGTTCACAACAATAACACTCGAATCATTCGAGACATTACCGTTACCTACATTAACATCGCCATTTTCGCCACCGTTCGTTGAACCTAATGACGTAGCGTCACTCTCGTTGATTGTAGCATAGTCTGGGAGAATTAATTTTTGCCCGGCATATATATTGTTATTAGAGATGTTATTCAATTTAATAATATCGTTTTGCGATACCTTGTATTTCTCACTTATTCTGTAAATATTATCACCGTTAACAACGACATGAACTATTTGCTTATTTTTCAAATCTCCAGATTTCGCTTTCAGAACGTTTGCACCACTCGTATCATTCGTGCTGGTTTTTACATCAGGTCGCTTCAACTGTTTTCCCGATACCACGGAACTGCTATCGTTTACGCGTTTCGTTTGAGCTTTAACGTTAGTTTTAGCCTTATCTACGTTATTGCTACCCTTGCCCGTATTGACGATAACACCTTTGACGTTATTACTTTTATTGTTGATGGTGCTATTTTTGACGTTATTAGTAGCTTTGATTACAATCTTACTGCTGTCTACTTTATTTACCGTTTTACTCGCAACGGCACGGCTGGCACTAACATTGGATTTGTTACTAGCAGATAAACTATTCTGTATTTTTCTATCCACGCTCTTGACGCCATTCATTCCACTTTTGACATTATTTACACTTTTTGTTGCAGTCTTTTTATTCACTTGTCTGCTATTTGTATTTGCGGTTGAATTACTAACTGTGCGTTGTTTTTTACCATTGCTTTTTTTTACATCTACTTGTTGCGATTGTGAAACATTATAGCTAGAAAGTAGCACGATCGTCGCTACAAAACAACAAAACAACTTTTTCATAAACGAACGATTGAATCTCTTCTGTATTATTTAATAATCAAGAAAAAGACGCGTCTTATATAAAAAATAGGCTCGCCTTATATTAGACAATCGCCTAATATATACATATAAAACGTGCTTGACTCTGTCGTCGCAAAGAAAATTCTTGAAAAGAACTATAAAAACAGTATAATTCAGATATGGATGTAAATTTTGATTCAAATAACACAGACGTTAATAACAGTAAAAATAGTAAAAATAACAAAAAAAATAACCTCTCAAACCAAAAACGCAACGTTAGTGAGTCTATAAATGCAAACAATAATAATATTCAAGGTAATGAAGAAGAAATTGGCAATGGCAATAATACAACAGCTCCTATAATCGTGAATAACACAAACAGCAAAAACAATGAAAAAAAAGATGTAATGAAAGACATGATGATGGGCATGATGGGTGGACAGAATAGCGATCTAATGCAAATATTAAATGAATATAAAGAAAAGGAAAAAAAGTTTGAAGAAACTATCAACAACATTAGCGACAACATCAAAAAATTATCTCCTGATATAAAATCAAAAATCGACAAAATGAGCGACGAGCAAGACGAAAAATGGGAGAAAAAAGAAAAAGAAATAAAAAAAAGTCTAGACAAAAACGGCAAAATTAAGGCATTAGAAAAACAGACGGATGCTGAACTCGCAGAATTGTTATCTATATTGATTATAAAAATGGATAAGGATTGCAACATCGCTGTCGACGATTTGAACGATTTTTTTGAACAAATGTCATCTTTTGTCGATAATAAAGACGAACAACTTGCTCTACCGGCGGACGATGAAAGCAACATGATAACGTGTTCGCAATCAAAAGGATATATAGGAAAAATATCAAAAGAATATAAACGTATAATAAATGATAGAAATTCGGATTATGGAACAATGAGAAACGAAGCATCAAAGATAATTACAGAAAATGATAACACATACGTTAAAATGAAAATTTTTGCATTAATATTGAGAGCCATCAAAGACTTCTTTGCGACAATGACTGGATGGTACATAAATTTACACGAAGCCGTACCAAAACTAGATCAGCAACTGCAACTAATGATAAAACTGACAAGACAATATGAGGAGGAATCGGATCAAAAAAAGAAAGACGATATAGCACGAGAAATTAGAAAATGTATGGCTACAATAAGTTATATAAAAGCATCACGTAACGAACTCTCAGATAGTGCAATGGCGTCGATCAAAAACCTAGAACAGAAGGTGAATGATAATTTCGTTCTAAAAAAGATAAACGCAAAAGGACTCGTATTAGATATTATCAGAATAGTCGGTTCGGATATAACAATAAAAGCCTTCGACGAGGCAAGAAAACAACAGGGGAACGGCGTTAATAACAAAATGAAAATGATTTTTTCCGAAAAAAAGGGAGACTTGGCGAAAAAATATGATAAAAAAAACGCAGTCATCTTATCAAAAAAGTTCTTCGGAATAGAAAACGGCGACAAAGAACAATCAATTGACGATATTGCAGAAAAAACTGGGATGGATAAAGAAGAAGTTGAAAAGATAATGAATGGCACAATAAGTGCGACAAAGAAAGCAGTGCAAGAAAAATATAATAAAGAAATAATAGTTGCAAACGCTAGGTATAGAGCAAATAACTATATTATTAATAGCGTATCAACTGCATCGAAAAAAAGTAAAATAATTAGTGGAGAATTAAAGAGTTTCATAGAAGACTGTCGGTCTCGTCTAAACGAGCTTTTAACTAAGGCCGAAGAAATAAGCTCGGGAAAAATAGAAGGAAATATGGGAGTCAATTTATCGTATTTCGATAATATCGAAGGTAAAGTTGATGAAATTGAAGAGAAATTAAGAGAATTTTCATTATTCGTTAGAGATGAGTTACTAAGTGTTCCGGAGGACAAATCTGATCGTGATAAAAAAATAGACGAAGAAAAAGGAGTAGTAAATTCGATCGAGAAAAACTTAGATGACTGGATAGGAAAAAATCAAAACGATAAAAAAGAAGACAATCCAGGCGATGTCAAAGAAATCGAAGAGGCAAAAGGACTCAAAGATGATCTCGACAACGTAAAGGAAATAAAATGCAAGGGTTACGAAAATATAGCAGAAGAGATTGAAAAGGCTCTCATTAATTTGAAAGAATTCAGATTACAAGTCGCAGAACGTAAAAATAATCACTCGTTAAAGAACAAAGGTAAGAGCAAAATAGATATTTTCACGGAAAAAACAAAGGATATAACTGACGGTAAGATGAAAGTTTTATCTGCACTATCAAAGTTTAATTTTCCTAAACGAGGAAGAAACAAGCAATAACAAGTTTTATTCAAAATCTTGCACTTACTCTTTTTTTCAAGAGCATCACTTTAAGCGTCGTTGAAAGAAAACAAATTTGACGTTAGGATTATTATTCTTTATAGAACAAACCGTCTTTTGTAATAAAAACTTGTTTTGTAATGATATCGCCATACTTAGTGTATCTCCGCCTTTTTACCGCAACTCTATTTTCCGCCTCATTGTCGCGTTTTGCAAGTGTCTTGCCATTACCACTACTTACAGCATCGCAAATATCGCTATTCGCACTTGTGGCACTTGTGGCAATTTTCACTGATACAAAATTCTCAGCTCTCGCGATACCATTTCTTTCAATAAGCAACCTCTGTTTTGTCAAATTCATTTTTTCATACATTCTTTTCAGATTTTCTCTACCAAGTGCAATAAGCTGTTTCACTCTATCTTTCTTTACGCTCTTCGGCACGTCGTCTTTCATTAGCGATGCCAGCGTCCTCTCTCTTTGAGAATACGGGAAGGCATGAACAAAAGTAATCGGTGCGATATCTAACATCTCGAGAGATAACTTAAAATCTTCCTCCGTTTCTCCTGGAAAACCGGCGATAATATCCGCACCGAAACACGCATCCGGTCGAAGCTTTAAAACTTTACGACAGAATTCAATAACGTCCTTTCTTGTATGTCTACGTCTCATTTTTTTTAAAATATAATCACTACCAGACTGTGCACTTATATGAAAATACGGCATAAATCTTCGTTCATTTGCAACTAAATACATTATATCTTCATCGACCTCGGCAACATCGACAGAAGATAGACGTAACCTCTCTAACTTCGTTCGTTGCAAAATCGCCTTACACAATTTCCCCAATGTATCAATCTGGCAAGTATCGTCGCCACGACCATCTTCATTGCTATTACGTATATCATTATTTAGATTCTTATCTGTATTTTTGTCATCTTTGATACAATCGACTCGACCAGAGCTATCGTCGTTTTGTTTCTGTTGTCTCGTCCTTCTTATATCTTTTCCATAGTCAGTTATATCGATACCGGTCAGGACGACCTCTTTATAGTTATTTTTTACAAAAATCTGTATTTGACGTATTATATGTTCTGCACTATATGAATGAAATTTTCCACGTGTAAATGGTACGATACAAAAGGCACAAAAATGATCGCATCCAGTCTGAATGGGCACAAAAGCTCTACTTCTATCCTCGAAATTTTGTATAAACTCCCATTCATCTTCGTGTTCTTTTTGTATATCATTATTCCGTATATCGTTATTTTGTATATCATTATTGTCGCCTTCAATATGACAATCAGTGTCGTCATCAGGACGAGAAAAGAATCTACATGCATTGGTCGTATCGATTGTATTACTTGGAATATTATTATCATTATGCGTAAGAAGTTGCTCCTGAATCTCGTCCCTCAGTTTCTTTAACTCTTTCGACTTCGTTTCAATACAATGATAACAAGTTTCGTTATCATTATTCGTTTTTTCGATACAATAATCACCTGCTCTATCAATATCTTCTTTCGAACCTTTTTTCGATGTTTTCGATTCTTTTAAAGACCTTCTCTTTGCGTCCTTTTGATTACCTTTATCGCTATCGGTTTGTAAGTATTTTTCGTATATACGATCGCGATGTGAATAGTACGATTTTATCAATTCGTAGCTATGTCTTTTCAACTTAAACTCGTTTCCAATCACAAAGTCAATCTCTGGCATCTTTCGAAAGAACGAGCTTCGTAGTTGGGCAGAACAACCTGTTAATAAGATATGAAAATTTGGATTTTCACGATACAATTTTCTGATTTCCTGTCTACATTGTCGTTCACTTTCCGCGGTAATACTGCAACTATTTATCAAAATAAAGTCGTACATTTCGAGTTTGATCATAATTTCACGTATGCAATTGCTTTCAAATGCATTCATCCTACAACCAAACGTGTAAACTATCGGCACATTGTTTTTCTTTTTAGACGCCATATAAACAACAACAAGACAGATAAATCCAAGTCTATTAATAACTAATACACTAATTCAAGTTTTCAAGCTTTATTACTTTTAATTACTCCTTAATTACTATTTATCAGTAGAATATTTGTTGCCGTTGAAAGCACATATCATTCTAGTGACATACAGCTTAACGTATGCGGAATTTATCAAATCGATTCATTTCTAATGAAAAAAAATAGAAAAGCTTACGCAGAACACGTATAAAAAAGATAAAACAAAACTCCCTCTTCCACCGCTAACTCATTGTTTATCTAAATTAGATTATACACACAACGGCTTATCTTATCGTAAAGCATCGATATCGATAACCCTCTCTTTTTCGCCCGTAACAGCCATCGCCTTTTTCTTCAACTGACGTGTCATGAAGCCTGTTCCAGCAGGTATCAAGTGCCCGACTATTATACTCTCCTTCATACCACGAAGCTCGTCCTTACCTCCCTTTATGGCAGCGTCTGTTAAAACCTTCACAGTCTCTTGGAACGATGCGGCAGATATGAACGATTCCGTTTGTAATGATGATTTCGATATTCCGTATAGAACACGATGATACTTAGCTGGTTTCATATTTTCTTTTTCAGCCTTCTCATTTGCATCGATTATTTTTGTATACTCATATTGATAACCGTTGCCCAGATTTGTATCACCTTTATCATCAACAACAGCCTTAGTCAGCATATATTTAACGATAATTTCAATATGTTTACTATCGATCTCTATACCTTGTGACTTATACACGCTTTGAACTTCTTTGACGATATAGGTCGTTAAAGCACCAACGCCCTGGAAACGTAATATATCATGAGGATTCATGGCACCGGATACGATAATATCACCGTTGCACACACGACGGCCGTTACAAACTGCGATATATTTACCCTTTTGTATGTTATATACAATCGGTTCGATGTTCGCATCGTCTGGATGAAGAGTCATCTTTATAAGACTCCTCGTTTCTTTTCCAAACTCGACGTATCCATCAGCACCTGCAATAACAGCAGAGTTTGCCGGCACACGAGCTTCAAAAACTTCTTCAACTCTTGGTAAACCTCCGGTTATATCACTGACGACATTAGAACCTTCACGCAATACCTTGGCAATACTATCGCCAACGTGAATTTCATCACCATCGGATAGTTGTAATATTGCACCAATTGGCAAGAGATAGCTCACACCCACGCCGTGCTTATCCTTCACTCTATTACCACTCTTATCTTCGATAAATACACTCGGTTTCAATGTTTTTGCCAAATCAGTCCAATTAATCACAACTTTACTAGCATGTCCTAATACCTCATCTACTTTTTCGATAAAAGATGTATTAAGTATCATGTCGTTCAATCTCACTTTTCCATCGTACTCAGATATGATGTAGACATTATACGGATCCCATTCTGCGATATGTTGACCTATCTTGACGCAGTCACCGTCATTAACAAACAATTTCGCAGAATAACAAATCAATCTCGAACTCAAAACTTTTTTGTCTTTGTCTAAAATTTCTATATGTCCTGAGTTTGAAACAACTATCTTCTCATTATTTTTATTCACAACGAATCTAATACCAGCAAATCTAATCGTCCCAGCGTAATCAGCGTCAACGGCAGATTCGGCTATCTTCTTCGAAGCAACACCACCGATATGGAACGTATTTAATGTTAACTGTGTCCCCGGTTCACCTATTGTTTGTGCCGCTATCACACCGACAGCCTCACCGATATTTACCACATTTAATGTAGACAAATCGACACCATAACACTTAGAACAAATACCATTTCTACTTTTGCAAGTAACTGGCGAACGAATAGTTGCCGAAATAACTTCATTATCATCCAATATCTTCTTAGCATCATCATCGATAAAGGTATCAGCTTTTAACAATACCTTACCGTCAGCACCAAGAACATCGTCAGCAAGAAAACGCCCACTTATTATACTTGATAGTTTTCTAACAACACGACCGTCTTGAACTATTGCCTTATAAGTAATTCCATCCTTACTACCACAATCTTTCTCAACGACAACACAATCTTGTGCCACATCGACAAGACGACGCGTCAAATATCCAGCGTCGGCCGTCTTCAAAGCCGTATCGACATTACCCTTACGGGCACCGTGAGCGGCGTTAAAATATTCCATAACACCGAGACCCTCTTTGAAGTTCGAAATAACTGGCGTCTCTATAATAGCACCATTTTGCTTCGCTATCAGTCCCTTCATTCCTGCCAATTGTTTCATTTGAGTCTTCGACGCTCTAGCACCAGAATTCATCATCAAGGTAATAGAATTTATCTTCGCAGTATCAG
>CALCWF010000177.1 GCA_937906355.1 uncultured Rickettsiales bacterium | reverse complement strand
CTAAAAAGATATCAGCGACTAGTATGTTGTCAACGAACGAATTGTTAAGGAGACATGGTATTGTTTTGGAAATATTGAATCATCGAAGTGATGATGATAATGTTGCGGTTGACGATGAATGTGCTAGGTTTGTCGGTGGTTGTGTTCGTGACTATATACATAATGGAGATTTGTCGGATGATATAGACGTGAGCACGATTTTGACACCTGACGAGGTTATTGATAGATTTTTGTCATATAAGAAACAACAACCGGACATTCAATGTGTCGTGCTCGATAAGGACAGGGAGTATGGCACGATTGTTGTGATTTTGGAAGGTCAGAAATACGAGATAACGACAACCAGATCGGACATCGATTGCTACGGTAGGGGGGCGAAGGTAGAATTTTGTAGAGATTTTCGTACAGATTCGTTGCGACGAGATTTTACGATTAATGCGTTATATATAGACGCACAAGGGAGAATCTTCGACTACAACGACGGTTTGGACGATATGAATAATAATCTTATTAGATTCATTGGTGATCCGGAGATACGTATAAGGGAGGATTATTTACGTATCATTAGGTTCTTCCGATTTGCGACGAAATTTTGCTTTTTTGAATTCGATAGTAGAGTTGTATCTACAATTCGGAGAATGAGTGGTGGTCTTGAGAATATATCTCGCGAAAGGATGAGGAGTGAGATTTTAAAATTACTCGGATATACTGAATGGTTTCGTGGTTTAAAACTGCTATCTGAGAACGGTCTTCTTATTTATGTATTTCTCGTATCGAACGAGACCAGATTGAGAGATGATGCGAGATGCTATTATGATTACGTTTGTAGAGACATGATTCGTGATACGAAATATGTCGATGAATGGAGCGAGAGGAGAAGCGATGAGAAATTCGATAGAGACGAGAACGGAAATAAAAACGGAAATAAAAAGGATCACAGTATAGACGGAGTATCGTCGATGAACGGCGATTTATACACATGGATAGTTAAGCTATTTTATTTTTTTGATTATAATATTGACGTCATGTGTAGTAT
>CALCWF010000176.1 GCA_937906355.1 uncultured Rickettsiales bacterium | reverse complement strand
AAACCTGTAAAAGGTGTTTTGTTAACTTTCAATATTCATGGTGTCTTCTATCAGAAAATAACTGATGATGATGGAATAGCCAGGTTAAATATCAATTTATTGCCTAGTGAATATATTATCACAGCTATTTATAGCAGTGCCATGACTTCAAATTACATTACTGTAAGAGATTTATAAAAATCCTCTTACTTTTCTATTTATTTTCTTCGTTTAAAGATTTTTATTCGTGAGCTTTTCTTCGTTCCTTTACTGCGGTCAAACGAGTTAGTTGTATAGATATGCTTTTTATTTCTATGACGTCTAATTTTTTCGAAAAACGACGCTTTGCCTATTTTTGTGTGTAGATTTTTGTATTTATCTTTTTCACTATCTTTTTTTTCTGCATTATTATCGTCGTTCGTTCTGTACATATCGTATGGCAGATCGTTATCTTTCTGTTTAGACTTCAAATCTTCCGTATCTATTGTTTCAGCGTATATATCGTCGCAGATTTCGTTTCTATGTCTTTTCGATATAATTGTTACTACAATTCGAACTGCTAGATAGGTTATGAATATAATGACGCATGCGACGGTGAATTTACCAATTGCTTTATGTATCAGTTCTTCGCTACTTCCAAAAAAGTAGCCTATTAATAACATTGACGTTGAAAATATAAAACCGCCGAGCATATTATAGAATATGAATTGTCCTATCGGCATTTTTGCCATTCCAGCTGGAATCGTTATTATGTGCTTGAACGCTGGAATCGGAACAAATCTACCGACGAACATCAATAGACGCCCATGACGTAGAAACATTTTCTCTATCTTTTTCAGTCTCTCGATATTGATATGTAATAGTTTTGCGTTTTTGTATATAAACGTTCTACCGAGCAACATAGCGAAATAATAGTTAATCACACAGCCACAGACGATACCAATCGTGGACGCAAACATTAATAATGGTAGACTTTTGACTCCGAGATACGCGTAATATCCCATTGGAATTATTACCGTTTCGACCGGTATAACGATAGGAATACAGGTGCTTTCCAGTGCGGTAAGTAGACCTATATGCCAGTAGTTTAGTTCACCTATCAGTTTGAAAATTTCAAGTATAAAATCCCTCATAATGGACGTGAGAATTCTGCGAATATAGTCTCAAATACGGTTTTTAATTTTCAAGACTGTATTCTTTTTAAGACAACGATCTCTCTGCGAGAAGCTAAAATGTAAAAACGGGACGACGTAATATAATAAAAATTGACTTAAAATAACAATTATTTATTTCAATACTCGAAAAGTAATTTTCGTGCTATGAGCAACAGAGGAGATGAGGAAAGAGAGAAAAAAGAGGAGAAAAAATACCAACATACTTTCATCAACAAGTACTGTATTTCTAATCTATGTGTCATAGAAGAAAATAAAGTTGATGTTATCTTTCAAAACAAACAAAAAGAGAGTGTTTGTTATGTCGAATTCAAAGACAAGCTCGTAAATGACGATAAAATTAAAGAGGCATTAGCACAAATTGTCATTACAAACTACAAACAAAAGAATAGAATAAACAAATTAGCGATAGCGTATAACTACAAAGAAGGGAAAGATAAGGTCGACGTTTTGAAGTATTTTGATATCTCGACGTTAGATTTATACTCTCTTGATATTGACTACGAAAACGAAAAACCTTCTAAACCGTCCTTTGACGCAAGGGAGAAGATATTCTCTAATATTCAGGGCTCAATAATCACATACTACAATAATGAGATAAAAGAATTTTATACCAAGTTAGTGAGTAGTCAGGAAGTAAAAATTGATATAACATTCAAGAACGTACAAGACGTATTCAGCGAATGGAGAGAGAACATAAGATTTACTCGTGAAGATACAGAAATAATAGATAGTCAAGAGTTGGTTAATTTGTTTCTAACAGATGCGTTAAATAACGAAAATTACCTTATAAAGCAAGATGAAAATCAAGACAAAAATGCACCAAAAGGAGTGTTATTCGCCGTCGATGAAGATAGTGGACTAATAAAAAATTCAATGAATTTGGGAAAATACAAATTACAAAACGAAGAAGATCCGTTTTCAATATTATACGACAACTTTAATCATTATTTCTTCGCAGATAGCGTAAGGTATAAAGCCTTCTGGAACAAATATAAAAGACCGCCAAGCGAAGATGAGTTTAAAAAAATTCTAGAACGTAGCGGAATGATTTACACGAAAAAATATAGGAAAAAGACAGGTGCATTCTATACACCTCCTTGCTTCGTTGAAAAACAAAACGAACTACTGAGCAAATTCTACGGAGAAAACTGGCAAGACGAATACATAGTTTTCGATCCATGCTGTGGCGTCGGGAATCTTGAAAATGATTTTACGTCAGAATTCAAGGAAAAATACTGCTTCATGTCGACGCTCGAAAAACTCGATGTCGATATCGTAAGAATGAAAGGTTTTAAAAATATAAAACAGTTCAATTATTTACAACTCGATAAGATGAGAAGCGGTGAAATAGACAAAGAGCAACCAAAGTTCAAAATATCGACTTCGAGCGAAGAATTAAACGTCGCAGATATTGCTAAGAAAATGAATAGAAAACTTATGATAATAATGAATCCTCCGTATAGAAATGAAGCTGGGCACAGCGAAAATCTTGCAATAGAGTTTTATGACAAAGTCTGTAAGCTAAGACCAGATACTATCGTTTTCTACTACGAGACGGAGAGCTTTTTTTGTGACGAGATAGAACACTATATAAAGTCAAAAATGAATATCGTTTCTCACATAATGAGCACGGCGGAGACGTTCGAGCTAAGCGACTGGCCTATTTCACAGGTTATTTTCGACAAAGACAAAGCAAAAGGAGAGAGAATAAACAAAGATGAGATAAAAATAGATAGATACGAACTAGATCGCATTCCAAAACAAGACGGAAAGATAGGAACAGAAGCACTAACAGGTAAGGCAAAAGACGATAGGCTCCACTTAATAAAAACTTATACTTATTATCCAACAAAACCAAATCTGATCGACGAAATCGAGAAGAAGATAGTGGAACATTCAACGACCGGCGGTGGGATTGGTAGTTGGTGCTACTTGCAGAATGTTTTAAACATTGGCAATGGTGGAAAGAATAGAAACAACAAAATAACGACAAACAATTTAGAATACTGTCTCGTGTCAAAAGGTCTGAGTTTTGATACAGATGCAAAATATTTCGAATATAATGATTTTTGTTATAAAGGCACATTTGAAGATTTGAGCGAAGAGCTAAAAAACGATGCAATAATGATGTCTTTATATTATATAGGTAATTTTTTCTCAAATAAAACAAAAGTCAACTATCTTCAACCGTTCAAGTATGAAGAGTTAGGGTGTGGATATAATGAATTGAATAATCTCGAATGGAGAGAGGCGACCAAAAACGAAGAGGGTGCGAGTCATGTTTTTGATTTTAGAGAGTGGTTTCACAAGTTGAAGTTTTCGAAAGAGGCGTTAGAGTTGTATAAACGTGCCTTGGGTGTATTTAAATACTATAAAAAAACATATAACGATGCTGACTGGAATGATAGTTTTTACGATATTTCTGTGAGGATTATGCAAAAAGGCCAGTGTCAAGAATTAGACAGAAAAGATGATGATAGAATACACAAAATTAAAACAACAAAAGGTCAAACTGGTTTTAGCGAACAAGCATTATGCAAGCCAAACAATCAATATATCACTAACGATGCGGTGCCAACTTTCAAAGCATTTTTCGAGGCGAGGACGAGGCTTGCCGAGAAGATAAACAGGCAACTTGTGGAAGCTGGTTTATTGCTATGGGAGAGAGAGAATATATTTTAGTTAGTTTCTCGAAATTGTCTTTTCTCGTCTTGACGCTCGTTGCCCTGCGATAATCTTGCATTTGCAGATAAAAGCCGACACTTTCTTTGTCGAGAATCAAAAATCTTTTTTTTATTTTTTTTATTGTTATAATATACGTAGTTTATTTCGTCAAATAATGCTATCGAATAAAACAAATGATGAAAGAATAAGAGATATTGAGAGAATAGAGGAGCTATCGAAGAGCACTCTGTCTGCGTTATTATGGAGAGGAGACGGTATTTATTATTTCGATGAAAATAACGTATTAACTGAGTTGGATCCGATTTCAATAAGAAATATAAATCAGGACAGCAAGATAATCAGAATAGATAAAAAAAAAGACGAGATTTACTATGGAAATTTTGTCGCGAAATACTCTAAGGATACATACGTTAATCGTAGTGGCGAAGGCGTCGTATATGATACGTATGGCAAGAGAAAGAGAAAGGGACTATTCAAAAATAATGAACCACTTCAATACATTGAGTATATTGACGATAGAAAGATATTACGTGATAACAACGTTGACAAAGAATTTGTAAAACGCTCAGGAACTGAGTTTTTTCTTTCTTTCGGGCATTCAAAAGCGAGTGATAGTTATATCGGCTCGAAGGAGGAGTTTGAACTTAATAAGAAAAAATATCAAAATGATAATTCTCACTTCGTTGATCTGACGGCGTGTAGCGACTATTTAGATAACGACAAAGACGAAAATGATGATGATGACAATGATTACTACGCAGACGATGAAGACGACGAGAACGAGGAAGAGGATAAAAAACAAAAAGAAAACGGCGATGAAAAGGACAAGGCAGAACAGGACGTAAAAAAAGAAGACGGTGATTCGAATAATGAGAACGAAGAAGAAAAAGATGATAAAAAGAAAGAAGAAGAAAAAAAGAAAGAAGAAGAAGAGGAGAAAAAGAAAGAGGAGGAGGAGAGAAAGAAGAAAGAAGATAGGGAGAATAGTTCTTATAAAACAAAGATAAAAGAGGATCTTAAAAACTTCAAAAAGGAAAAAAGAAACGTATTAAAGAATATAAGCGTCCTGAATATCGATATATCTGATATATTGTCTAATAGCTTCGTGAAAATACCTAAAATGGACAAAAGGGGGCATGTATGGAAAGAGAGAAATAAGCCAGAAGATATAGAAAAACGGAGGATGCAGATGGGGCGTATTGTGAATTATATAGCAAAGATAGCTAAACTATGTAATGGTAAAAAGCCAATAATTATATCGTTGAATTTCGACACAGATTATGGATACGCGGATAGTGAAAGTGATGATAAAAATATTAAAATGTTCGTTAACGAGTTGAGAAAAAGACTTGATGAATTAAAA
>CALCWF010000175.1 GCA_937906355.1 uncultured Rickettsiales bacterium | reverse complement strand
ATGTTGACAAGTTGCTTGAGGCGATTTTGTTACGAGCTGATTTATTGGAGTTGAAGGCTTATTACGATGGAGATTCGAATGGTGTTGTGATTGAGTCGAAGCTTGATAAGAAGAGAGGAGCTTTAGTTACGGTTATTGTTGAGAATGGTATTTTGTCGCAGGGAGACTTTATTATTGCTGGCGAACAGTATGGAAAGGTTAAGGGCATGTTTGACGAGAATGGCAAGATGTTGAAGACGGTTGAGCCGTCTATGCCAGCGGAGATATTGGGACTTAACGCGACCCCGAATAGTGGTGAGAAGTTTTATGCGGTGAAGGATGAGAAGAGTGCTAAGCGGATAGTTGAGCAGAGAATTGAGAATGCGAAGAAGGAGAATCAGCGTTCGAAGAAGAGCTTGTCTGTTGATGACGTTTTATTGAAGATGAATAGTTCGAATACACCGAAGAAGGTCTCTGTTGTTATTAAGGCTGATACAAAGGGTAGTCTTGAGGCGATAGTTGATACTCTTGAAAAGAGGAAGAGCGATGAGATAGAGTTGAGCATATTGCATACTGGGATAGGTTCCGTGTCTGAGAGTGATGTTTTACTTGCTTCGACGTGTGATGGAATGATATTTACTTTCAATACACAGAAGTGTGATAAGAAGGTTAATGAGCTTGCTGAGAGAAACGATATCGAGATACGTGATTATAAGATAATTTACGAACTTTTTGACGATATTGAGACTATAATGAGCGATAAGTTGAAGCCAACTGTCAAAAAGAACATACTTGGTCATGCGGAGGTTAAGGCGATTTTTGAGATTTCTAAGGTTGGCAAGATTGCCGGCTGTATTGTTAAGGATGGCGTTATTTCTCGTAGTGCCGTTGTTGGCGTTATGCGTGGTGGCGAAGTGGTTTTTGAGACGAGATGCACTAGTTTGAAGCGTGAGAAAGAGAACGTGAAGGACGTTCAAAGTGGCAAGGAGTGTGGTATTGGACTCGAGAGAATTGACGATGTTGCGGTTGGAGACGTATTGGAGTTTTATACTGTGAAGTAGTGGTTTTATTTATTCGTTGTTGATGTAGATTTAGCTACGTTTTACGGTGGTTGATTCTGTTTTATTTTTCCGTTGACAGTTTGTCGATAGGATTACGATACGTAGTTGATATTGTTGCTGTGTGATATAGTTGAGTCTTTTTTGTTTTAGTTGAGTTTTTTGTTTTTATGAGAGGAAGTCGGAGAAAGAGTTCTCTTTTAAAGAAGAAGTTGAGCAACGGAGAGTCGAATAGTGGGAAGGTGACGGTAGCGGAAATGAGGGGTGGCAAGTATAAGCCATCGACTGTTTGCAAAAATGTTATCAAAGCGACACGAAGTAGAGTAGAGAATATAACGAAGACGATGAGAAGTCGAAACGACGATACAGGTATTGTTAAGAAGAACGAAAATAGTGTTAGGAATAAGATTGCGATAGTTGGTGCTGGTGCTTTTGGTTGTGCTGTTTATTCTGCTATACGTGATGTTGATGGTAATGATATTGCTATATTTTTCAAGGAGAAGAGAGCGTTTAAGTATGCCGTTAGACGTCGTAGACATAATAAGATGAATATAGATTTCGGTGAGAACACGTTGTTGGCGGATAACTTATCTTTTGCTGTTAAGGGTAGAAAGTATATATTTTTGTCTTCGCCGTTTTCTGTTACGTGCGACGTCGTGCATAATATACAGAAGATTGTCGGGAGGAAGGCGGAGATTGTGTTTGTTGTATGTTGTAAGGGCATGTTATCATATAAGCCGTTTTTGTTGTATGATTTTATAGAGGAGAAGATGCCTAATGCGTCTGTTGCTATTTTGTCTGGTCCGAG
>CALCWF010000174.1 GCA_937906355.1 uncultured Rickettsiales bacterium | reverse complement strand
GTCTGGGTCCGAATCCCAGTCTCTCCGCCAATCCTCCTGTGATGCAATCGGCAGACATCGCTCTCTCAAAATGAGTGTTCTTGCGGGTTCAAGTCCCGCTAATCGCACGTAGTTATATTTTTGTATTATTTTTAATAATTGATTATGAGTGGTAATGTAGAAAAAAAGATGATTAAAAAAATAGACAAATTAACCGAGCAATGGTCTATTGATATCCCATCACAAGCTGTCAACGAAGAGATGAAGCAACAACTCGAAAAAATACGTGCAAAAGTTCATATAGGTGGTTTTCGCAACGGAAAAGCACCGTTAGAAATAGTCAAAAAGCAATACGGCGGAGATGCATTATACAGATCGGTTAATAGCATAATCCAAAAGACGGTCGACGAAATCGTCAAAGAACAACAATATGAGTTGGCTATGGCTCCTGAGATATCTTTTAGCGATGGTTCTTTCAAACCAGACGAGGATATTGCAATTAAAGTTAAAATAGTTCGAAAACCAGATATTCCAGAAATTAATTACGATAAAATAGAATTCGACGTTTACGAACTAGAATTAAGCGATAAGGATAAGGAAGCCGAAATGAATAATTTTCGCAGTAAAATGGCCAAACAGAAACTTGTCGAAAATAAAAGAGCCGTCAAAAATGGAGACGTCGTAGATATTGATTTCGTCGGAAAAACAGCAGAGGATAACATTGAATTTGCCGGTGGAAGTGCAAAGGGATATAAACTTGAAATAGGCTCCCATTCATTCATCGACAATTTCGAGGAACAAATCATCGGACATAATAAAGGAGAAACGTTTGATATAAACGTTAAATTTCCGGACAATTATCACATTTCCGACATAAAAGGCAAAAAAGCTATTTTTTCAATCACTATTAACGATATATATGAAAAAGAATTGCCGGAACTTAACGATGAGTTCGCGAAAACGTTAGGATTTGAAAACTTGGATAAAATTCGCGATTTGTTATTCAGTAATATTAAAAATGTATTCGAGTCAAACGAAAAACAACTATTGAAAGGTAGGATTTTCGAAGAAATAGTCAAACATAATAAATTTGATCTGCCCGAAAGTATAATTAATGACGAGGTCGAAGATAGAATTAATAGAGAAAGCGAAGAGGCAAAAAAGAATAACAATAAGAATTTTGACGAAAAAAAAGTCCGTAAACATATTTACGACAATTTATGTAAAAGCTATGCATCGTTTTATCTAACCGACGATATCGCCGAAAAGAACGCCATCGAAGTGTCAGAAGATGATGTCAAACAGGTAGCAAGCCAAGAGGCTATTCGCAACGGAATGAATATAAAAGATATTCTAGATAAAGTTAAGAACGACAAAAAGCTATATAACAATATAGCATATACAATAAAGGAAGCAAAAGTTTTTGAATTTATATACGATCGAATCAAAAAGAACGTAAAAAAACTAGATCGTGAGGGGTTCGAAAAATATCTTGAAGATGAGAAAAAAAGCATATGATGATAAAAAATAATCTTGGTCAGGAGGTGGATCATTTATTCTAATTTATATATAGTAAATCGTGTATTTATGATTTATTGCCATTAATAGCATTATTTTGTTCATCTAAGCTCGGATTATTGTATTGTTCGCTAAGTTCTATGATAATAAAAGGTAAAAATAATGATTATAAGGTCGTAATCGGTCTTGAAACGCATGCAGAACTAAGTACTAAGACGAAGCTATTCTCTCAAAGTAAAAACGAATTCGCGAGTCCAGAAAATCAAAATGTATGTCTATTTGACATAGCAACACCTGGTAAATTACCGGTTCTAAATCGTGGCGTTCTAGATAAAGCAATAGCTTTTGGTCTTGCGATAAATGCAACAATAAATAAAATCAGTCGTTTCGATAGAAAGCATTACTTTTATCCAGATTTGCCACAAGGATATCAAATAACGCAATTCTATGAGCCAATAGTAACAAATGGAATGATAAAAATAAAACTAGAAGATGGTAGAGAAAAAAATATTCGTATAAATAGAGCCCATATAGAGCAAGACGCCGGAAAGCTAATCCACGATAGAGATACAGAACATTCGTGCATCGATTATAATCGTTCCGGTGTTCCACTAATAGAAATCGTGACAGAGCCAGATTTCAACGATCCGGAAGAAGTCGTTGTTTATCTAAAATCATTGCAGGCAATTCTCCGCACAACAAACGCATCTGTGGCGGATCTCGAAAAAGGCACTTTCCGTTGCGACGCAAACGTATCTGTCGTGCCAGTCGACAGCAATGTATTCGGCACGAGATGTGAGATTAAAAATCTCAACTCATTTCGTTTCGTTGCACAAGCCGTTGAATATGAGGCAAAAAGACAAGTTGAGCTAATTGAAAATGGAGAAAAGGTCGCACAACAAACACGGCTATTTAACTCTAAAACTGGGGAAACAGAACTAATGCGAGACAAAGCGGACTCCGTCGATTATCGCTACTTTCCAGATCCAGATCTATTGCCAGTCATTTTGACAGATGAAGATATTGAAAATGTTCGTAAAAATATGCCAGAACTTCCAGAGCAAAAAGCAATCAGATATTCTAATCTTGGATTATCTCAAAAAGAAAATGATTTCCTAGTTCAAAACGCAACTTACTCTGCTTTTTTCGATAAGCTGATTTCAAAGCACGATCCAAAAACATCTACAACATGGATGCTAACTGAACTATTCGGTCGTCTCGGAAAATTGCAACAAACACTCGAAAGCTGCTCCGTTACGGCAGAAAAATTGATAGGTCTAATGGATAATGTTAAAAATGGAACGATAAGTGGGAAGGTCGCGAAAGATGTATTGGACGAAATGTTAACTTGCAATAAAACGTCGGACGAAATAATTAAAGAGAAAGGTCTTAAACAAATAGACGACGTAGACTTAATTGGTAAGACTATCGACGAAATTATTAATACAAACACCAAGCAGGTAGAAGCATATAGAAATGGAAACGAACGTTTATTTGGCTTTTTCGTCGGTCAAACACTTAAAAAGCTAAGTAACGCAAATCCTGCCGTAGTAAATAAACTATTAAAGGAAAAACTCAAATAAAAACGAAATGTAAAAACAAACATTGTTTCGTAAAAACACAAAAACAAAAATTATCAATAAATTCGTATCAATCAAATAATCAAAGAAATCGCAAAGCAGTCGACTCACAGGCATTATCCATCTTCAAAAACTCAAAAGAGAAGTTGTTGATTTTTGTAAAAATAACATGGAAATATAATTGACTTTTATTATTAACAAATAACTAATCACTCGACTTTTTATGCTGAAAGAAGTTGTCGACTTCGGAAAGAAGTTTGTAATCGATAAAAGTGAAGCTAAAATAGATACATTCAACGTTGGAGATACAATAACTGTCGGTTTGAAAATTGTCGATGGTAACGTTGTTCGTGTTCAAAATTTCACTGGTACGTGTATCGCAATTCGAAAGAAAGGTGTTGGTACAAATTTCATCGTTCGCAAGATAGTCGGTGAAACATCCGTCGAGCGCAATGTAATGATGTATTCGCCTCTTGTTGCGTATATCAAATTAGTTCGTAGCGGTAAAGTAAGAAGAGCAAAGCTATATTATATGTGTAATTTGCACGGAAAGGCTGCACGTATCGAAGAGCGAGCAAAACCGGTAGCGACAAAAGCTAGTAAAAATAAGGTTAAAGATGATACAAGTGGCGAAAAACAAGTGGAAGTTAAGTTAAAAAACGATAAGGATGAAGATAAACTAAAAACTGAGGAAAAAAACAGTAAAGGCAAAAGTGAAGATAACAAAGATAGTAAAAACAAAAGCAGTAAAGAATAGTAATAAAAAGTAGCAATCAATAAAAGATTGGTAAAAAAAATAGAAAAAGACCGTTAGTTCGATTTATTAATTGAATTATAATTTATTCAATAGATAGAAGTATTATAGAATCAAAACATCAAATGTTATAATCATTGAATATGATAGAAC
>CALCWF010000173.1 GCA_937906355.1 uncultured Rickettsiales bacterium | reverse complement strand
TGTATTAGCTTTCGGTGCTATCGTCGATATCGGTTTCGATAGAAGTGGTTTAGTTCATATAAGTGAGCTATCTGACGATGATATCGAACCTTCTGTGTTAGTTCATGAGGGCATGAAGGTCAAGGTCAAGTATATAGGACTTGACGAGAAAGGTAGATTCAAATTCTCAATGAAGTCAGTCGACCAAAAAACCGGAAAGAGCATTTGCAACTGTAAAGAAGAGAGTTACAGTAAGCAAAGAAAAGATTGTAACCATGACAATGGTAATAGACATTCCGATCATAAACACGAAAAGTTTAATGATAGGAAAAACTTCTCTCATAGAAGTAATAACGATAGACATTATAGTCATAATAATCGTAACGATCGTAATGATAGAAAGTTTTCATCTTATGACGATAAAAGACGCGATAAAAAAGTCGTGCATAATACGTCAGCGAAAAAAACAAACAATAAGAGTAATGATAAAAAAAGTAGTGGTAGTAAGTCTAAGAAGAAATTCTTATTCTTCTAATTTAGACATCTGGCAATTGTGTAAACATAAACGCAGTATCTATTATACTGTGTTTATGTTATGCTTTTCCTCTTTAAATTGGTTATAACGGTTTATAGCTAATTATAGTATATAATCGAATTATTTGACACGAAAAATTTTTCTTATTAATCTATTGTATTTGATTTTTATGAGAACGAGAAGGAACAAAAAAAACGAACATGTCAAAAGTGATATAGTAAGAGTGAATAACAACGTCAAATTTGGAAACAATCTACCGTTCGTATTCATAGGTGGTCCCTGTCAGATCGAAAGCGAAAAGCACGCACTGATGATATGTGATTTTCTATGCAATCTATGCACTAAGCTTGACATACCGTATGTATTCAAAGCTTCATTCGATAAATCAAATAGAACAAGTATTCACTCTAAAAGAGGAGTCGGACTGAAAAAATCTATCCCGATCTTTAAGAAAATTAAGAAAGAGTTTGGCTGTGCTATAACAACGGACGTGCATCTTCCGGAACAGTGTAAAGAAATCGCAGAAGTCGTCGATATAATACAAATTCCAGCGTTCCTATGCCGTCAAACGGATCTACTAGAAGCAGCATCAAAAACAAAGAAAATAGTTAACATCAAGAAAGGACAATTTCTCTCACCGAATGAAATGACAAAAGTTGTCGAGAAAATCGAATATTTCGGTAATAAGAATATCATTCTAACTGAGCGAGGAACGAGCTTCGGATATAACAATCTAGTCGTAGACGTCAGAGGACTTGATGTTATGGCAAAAACTGGGAAACCAGTAGTCATAGACGCAACACACGCTGTTCAGTGCCCAGGTGGTCTAGGTGATTCAACCGGTGGTAATAGAATAATAGCATCGCGTCCAATAGCTGGTGTTTTCTGCGAAGTTCATAACGATCCGGATAAAGCTTTCAGCGACGGACCAAACTCGTTAAACTTCGATATGACAGATAGGCTTCTGTGCGAACTAAAAGAAATAGACAACGTGGTAAAAAATCTCAATATAAACTAAAAATAAAAATAAAATATAAAAATCTTCATTTAATTAAATTAATAGTTGATTTATATTTTTCTCCTTTTAAGAAGGGATGGAAATTTTTTTATGAAAATAAGAAGCTTTTTAAGCTTAGTTGCAATTACGGCGTTTTCTACAATCAATACTGCTAACGCGGTAGATTTTAGCGATAAGTTTTACGGTCATATAAAAATCGGTATTGGTGCATCGTATCAACATATAAAAGGAAGTGATAACAACAAAAATAATTATGCACCTATTATCAATGTAGGTTATAACGTATATTATCGTTTGAATGACATTATCAATCCTTTTATCGGTCTTGAAGTGAGAACCAGAATAGCTATCAGTGATAGAGTTTATAAAGATAGGACAACAAGAATAAGCCACAGAGAAATTCTAACGATGAATGCGAATATTGGTTCAAAAATAAAGGTGAGCAATAATATCTCTATTGCTCCATATGGTATGGTCGGTTTCACATATGGCGATATAGTGTTTAACTATACCGGAATTATGACAGACGATTTTTATAAATACAAAGTTGGTTTCACCACTAGTGCCGGTATTGAGGCAATTATATCAGATCGCTACTATATCGGTCTTGAATATAGATATTGCAAAAGCAAATTCAATATAGACAATGACGACCCTCATAGTGGTAGCGTTGTTGAAATAAAAGGACACGAAGCAGTCGTGAAGTTCGGCGTATATTTCCTATAATTTGGAATAATATAAACCAGAAATAATTCATATCTATCAAAGGTTTACTATCGTTATATCGATACGTCGCTTATTTAATAAATAAATTATCTCTATTATATAGATAGCTACCTCAACGTATCTCTCAGAGAGATACGCAATATGTGCGTAAACTGCAAGTGTAAATTACAAAATTCGACTTAGTAGATGCAATTCTGGCTTAGAAAACCGTATCGTGCAGTAGAATCAACGTCTCGCTACGATCTACTACAATAATGATAACCTTATTATTTCTTCGCTCTCTCGACGTACTCCTGATTGAGCGTTGATACAACGATTTCTTCTCCGCTTTCGATAAACTCTGGAACTTGGATAGTTAAACCATTTTCCAATAATGCTGGTTTATACGAAGACTTAGCTGTTTGTCCTTTGAAAAAAGGAGCCGTTTCCTTTATCTTACATACAACACTTTGTGGTAAATTAACTGAAACAATATCTTCGTCTGCTACGTCTATCGTCAACTCAACGACACCATCGCCCGTCAAATTCGTTGCCTTCGTGAGATCCTCTAAAAACTCCACTGGTGCTGATAAAAGACTGGAAGATATCGTAGATTGTTCGTAGCTTTCCAGATCCATTACCTCTAAATCGTTTCCACTCTTATATAAGTATTGAACCTTCTTTGACTCGAAAACTATCTTATCAAGCACCTGATCACTACGAAAACGCTTGTTTAATTTCGTTGCATTTTTAATATCCTTCAACTCGGTTTGCATGAAAGCACCGCCCTTCCCCGGCTTTACATGTTCGAGCTTTACGACGCGATATATCGAGTCCTCATATCTTATCAAATTACCAACCTTCAATTCAACAGCGGAAACACTTGCCATAAACTTCTCAATAACTAAACGATAGATCTGTTTCGCTTATTAAAAACTATTGTCAAGATATATAAGAACACATCGTAGCTTTATAATACGACACTGTATCATGATATGATATCTATGATATGATATCTATGATATACGGCTATCCGCTTTTCGCAACAAGTATCTTTAACGGAAAGATTTAATTTAAGTATTACTCTAATTGTTGTTATTAGCTAAATTCAGTATCATATCAGCTAACGATACATACTCGTTAACTTCTAATTCCTCCGCTCGTTTCGAGCCGAAATCTTGCAGTATACATCCCAATATACGTTCTGCAATGCAATCATACTTTACAATATCGTTGTATTTCGCGATATCATTGTCATCTTTATTTTTCATCGGTATCGCACCGCAATTCGTGCCATTTCGTCGACTCATGAGTATCGTCTCTTTTCGAATCTCTTTCTTCTTTCCTTTCAGGTTTTCATGTTTCCCATCAATATTCATAGTAGTATCAATGGTAGTATCAAACGACTCGTTTTTATCGCAATGATCCGTGTCATTCAAGACGCGATCGCCTTCGCTACTGTCAATGTTATTAACGTCATCGACTGCCGTGTGAGATGAATTGACTAAAAAACGACGAAATCGCTCATATTCTGTTTTTTTGAGTATATTTGATATTATCTTTCGCCTATGAGAGAAGAAAACTCTGCATATGAAGTCTAATACGCTGTATTCTCGTAAACTCAATATTTTCTTTTTCGGAACTATTTTCACAACAGAAGACGTTACATTAGGCTTTGGATAAAAGCATTCACGAGATACGTCGAACAATTTTTGAGTCTCACACATTGACTGTATCAAAACGGAAATGCGTCCATAGTCTCCTGTCTTCGAGTTAGCAACTATACGATCAACAACCTCCTTTTGAAGCATGACGACGATCTCGTTTATATTACTTAAATAACGAAGCCAATTAACGACAAGAGTCGTCCCAACGTTATACGGTAAATTAGCAACAATTGTTATCTTCTTGTGAAACTGTTCGCTCAGTTTAGTTAGACTTAAATTCAGTGCATCTATATTCATTATCGATACATCACACTCTCCTTCGAATGTCGACTGCAAGATATGTAGATTTTCAATTAACCTCGAATCCTTCTCGATTAGAATTAATTTTTTCGGCTTATATTTTATTATCTCCTTCGTCAAAAAGCCTTCACCGGCGCCTACCTCAACGACAACTTTATCTTTAATTATAGAACTCTTGCATATATCGTCAGCAACGCCTTCGTCGCGTAGAAAGTTCTGTCCGAGAGCCTTTTTTGGTCGTGTAAACGATCTGTATCTCGTATCCGTTCGATTGTATCTTTCGTGAAATCTCCTATCATCCTTCCTGTTATCATTACGTCTACTCATATCAATTCAATAATCGTTCTTTTCGATGTAGACTTAAAACTTCACTTTTTATAATCTACATTTATCGACATTGAACCGTCATCTTCAAATTGTTATCTTCGAGTCGTCATCTTCGAAAATCTAATTGTCCTGATACCTTGAAACTACCTTGTTGATCTCATCGAGTAGTATATGCGTATCGTCAAAAACAAATACTACGTCAGGTCTTGCGTATATACGTAAATGATTACTAACCGCTCTCGATATCTCACCCGAGCACGCCCGAAGATACTCTTCGTATGCGTTACGGTTCTCGTCTTTACAACGAAAGAATATTTTACAATGTCCTAAGTCTTTACTAATATCTGCCTTCATTATCGTTAGAAAATCGTTATTTATATGTGTATCAATGTAATCGTCTATATTTGTAGCAACAAATCTCCTTATCTCCTCGGCGACCTGCAACTGTCTTTTCGACTTCTCCTTCATATAATAATGACTAAAAGATTTGATAGTATCTGTCTATATCTCTCCACACTTTCTGCCGTATTCAATGCACTTCGCGACCTTAAACATCGTCAGTTCATCCTTTGATTTAGGAACTAACTGCATGCCGATTGGTAGACCGCTAACATCATCAAATCCACTTGGAACACTGATTCCACCTAGACCGGCTATTGCGGATGGAATTGTAAATATGTCGTTCAAATACATATCGATAGGATCTACCTTGTCTTCAAAACCAAACGCAACACACGGAGAAGACGGTAGAAGTAAAATATCTACATTGTTAAATGCTTTTTGAAAATTCTCCGTAATGATACGACGTATCTTTGTCGCACGAACATAAGACTCCTCGTAATGTTCCGATGATAAGACATACGCACCTGTCAACATTCTTCTCTTCACTTCATCGCCAAAACCTTCGAATCTAGTATTCGAATATAAATCTGATAGTTGTTCCGACTTCCCACTTCTATGCCCGTATCTAATACCATCATAGCGTGCTAAGTTTGAAAACGCTTCTGCCGTTGTTATTGTGTAATATACTTCAATCGCCTTCTCCATGTGCTCTATACTAACCTCTATGATCTTCGCACCTCTCTTAGAGAGAAAATCTGAAACTCTCGCCCATACATCATTTATAGACTTCAACATCTTATCGTTCTTACACTCGACGGGAATACCAACAGATAAATCATCTAGTCCTATATCCTTGAACGACGATTTATCGAAATTTATATCCTTTATTACCTCGTAATTATCCATCGGATCGTCTCTAAACATCGTCGAGTCCTGCGTATCGTTTCCTGACATTATATCAAGAATTAAAGCCGTATCGTCTACGCTCTTAGCGAGGACGCCAGCCTGATCTAACGAGCTAGAATAAGCGATCAGCCCATTTCGTGAGCATCTACCGTATGTAGGTCTTGCACCTACTACATTACAAAGACACGCTGGTTGTCTAATAGAACCGCCCGTATCTCCTCCTATCGATACATTACACAGATCGGCAGAAACAGCAACAGCAGAACCACCGGACGAACCACCAGGAATCAACTTTTTATCAGGAAATCTCTTATCACGATATGGATTCTCGACGCTCCCAAAGTAGCTAGTCAAATTCGACGAACCCATGCTAAACTCGTCCATGTTATTCTTACCTATAAGTATAGCACCTTCATCTTCGAGTCTTTGCCACACAGTAGCATTGTATTGAGGCACGAAGTTAGCAAGCATCTCAGAACCGCAAGTCGTTCTTATACCTTTCGTGCAAAATACGTCTTTAACACCAAATACAACGCCAGCCAGTCTCCCCTTTATCTCACTGTTATCTATCTTCTTTGCACGTTCCAGTGCATAATCAAAAGTCGTCGTTATGAACGCATTTAATTTGCTATTCTCTATATTCTTACGAAACGCCTCAACATTCTCAACGGCGGAGAACTTCTTTTCCTCTAGTGCTCTCTTGGCTTCAACGGCACTTAATTTTACTATTTCATCATCTATCATTCTAATGATGAAAAATCGATCAAAATAATATTAATCAAGTTTTTTTAAAATCTGTTCCGTCAATTAGACGCCTAACTTTGTCAATCAATTTTGTTAATTGATTTCGTTAATTGATTTTGTTTTATTTCGTTAATTGATTTTGTTAATTGATTCATTGAGAATCTTTAATCTTTAAACTTTAATTCTTCAAACATTTCAAAAAGTTTTTTGTCATTCTCTTTCAAGAAGGTATGCATATAAGCATTCCACCTACTATGTCCTGTTTTACTACTATCCATACTTTTAACCATTTTTACAAATGCATTAAAACTCATCTCCTCGCCCTTATACAAAACACCGTGGAACTGAAGATTTTTTTTGTCCGGAGTAGTCAACTTTATAAATTTTCCATATTCTTTTACACCGTTAACTTCAACATAGACCTCTTTTCCGAGAAATTCGGACTCCTTTTCTCTAAAAAACAAATCCCACTTTCTTACCGTATGGCCGTTTTTTCTTTCTTCGTATCGAGAGAACTCATTATCACCGCTCTTGTTTTCGTTTTTACATTGAGACAATTTATTATTTAAACATTGATGACTATTTTTCTTTTCTAAAGGCTTTATTTTATCTTTTTTACAGAGAGAATGAAAAACGCCCCCCTCATAGAACCACTTTTTTTTGAGTTTTTTTTCTTCTTCGTCATATCCCTTCTCAAGGAGAAAGAAACAGTATTTATCAAACAAACTCATGCTTTTCTTGTTAAGAGAAATGCCTTTTTCTTTTATCCAGCTATAAAAATCTTTTATAACATCTAATACATAACAGTATTTTTTGTCCATAAATAAGGACTCAGAATTGCCGACTATTGAACATAATACACGATACAGCAAATCTACATTACTTTTATCAAAAATAAAATTTTCCCTCCCATCCTTACCTCCGTTATGACAATCAAAAAGAAATGTATGTATAATCTTTTCCAAGAAGGAATAATCATTTTTAATTTTTCCCGCTAAGATTATATTGACACCGCCCCAAGTTGAAGATGATTTTATTCTTTGCGTCAATTTTTGATCTTGAGCCTTACCAATTTTTACTTTCACTTTCTCTCTCTCTCTCTCAAATGTTCGCTATCTTTAGATTCAACGACATAAACCCAACCATTGGAAGTAGAAGAAATAGAAGAACCCATACAATCATTCATTAAAAAAATCATTCACTAAAAATTTGCTACAACCGTCTCGCCACACACGAGTTTTTGACCTGGCAATATCTCTACGTTATACCTCTTAGGTATATACAGTTCTATGCGACTACCAAATTTAATCATTCCGTATCTCTCACCTACTTCGCATACTTCGTCCTTACCGACCGTACAGACTATTCTGCGTGCGATGAAACCAGC
>CALCWF010000172.1 GCA_937906355.1 uncultured Rickettsiales bacterium | reverse complement strand
CGCTTTACAATACTATGAACGAGTATGGTTTTCTCATAGATTTTCAGCGAGATATACGTAAGGGCGATAAGTTTATCATCGTTCTTGATACAGTGAAAGACGGTGATGGTGATACGATTTCTGAGAAAGTTCTATATTCTAACCTCATACTAAGAGGCAAAAAGTATGAGATTTTCAATTTTAGAAATAATTTTTTCGACAGAAAGGGACACTCTATACAAAAGGCGTTGCTAAAACCTCCAATAGACGGAGCTCGTGTTAGTAGTAGTTTTAATCCACATCGAAAACATCCAATATTAGGTTATACCAGAGCACATCTTGGTATAGATCTGGCAGCTCCGTCTGGTACGCCTATATATTCAGCCGGCGACGGTGTTGTTGTTGGTATAGAATTATCACATGAAGGGTATGGCAAGTATGTTACGATTAAGCACAACGAGCAGTATACTACGAAATACGCTCATATGTCGAGGATTGCAAATATTAAGGTAGGTCAATCTATCAAACAACGTCAGGTGATAGGGTACGTTGGCATGACTGGTCTCGCGACTGGTCCACATTTACACTACGAAGTAATTAAACACGGCAAACATGTCAATCCTAGCAGGATAAAGGTTATATCTATTAAGCAAATCGAACCAAAAAATATGACTGAATTCAAGGAAGTTGTTAAAAACATCGACGCTATGTTGATGAAGAAAACTTTTTAGATAATTGATTATCGCAATCGTAATGCAACTGTAATGTTGATTTATATTTCTTTGCTGTCGTTTCTTTGTTGTCGCTTGATATCTCTCTTTGTTATTATTTTATCTCTTCTCCTCTCTTTTCCTTTCGAAATCGCATCATTATATAACTCGAGTATCTAAAGGTGGTAGTCGCAGTGAAACATACTTGTTGATATACTTATGTCTATATGGCGTTTACATTGACGAGAATTTGTATCGTAAAAAGCTTAAATTCGTATTTGTCACGATATCAAGAGTTTAATATCGTTTTTCTCTTTATTTTTTTTATCTCTCTATTTCTATCTCTATTTATATTTATATCTATTTTCTTTCCGCTTTCATTTTTGTTTTTTTAGATTATTTTTTTTATCTATCCATATCTTCCACGCATCATCTGTTGGTAATGCCGGTGATAGAAGTTCTTTTGTTAGTTTTAGTTTTTTGTTCCTACCCTTATTAAAGGTATGATTTTCGGTGTATAAAACATCTTTCCAGTTGTCGCCGTAATACATATTAAATGTTTTTACAACATCGTTCTTCCCTGACCGCAGATACATATTCTGCTTGCTTTGCAAATATATCGGCACATTTTTTCAAAGGCCATATCTCATCGTGTGCAAAGCTATACGGATAAAAGACAAGTTTATCACATGAACCATTTTCACTTAAAAAATATCTTTCCTGATTGTCGAATCGATCAAAACGACATTTTACTATGTTTTTATTACAAAATAGATCTGCAACTATACCGTCTTTAACTTTTATAACTGACCATTGCACGCTACCGACGTTATTTTCACTTTCTATAACTATAAATCTATTTTCCATTTTTTCGTTCTTTATCTCTTCTCTCAGGGCGTCAATAGTCTCCTTTTCGCTGCTGAAGACAAGTAAATCTATATCGTCATCCCACGGAATGAAACCACCGTGTCTAATTGCCCCGAGTTCAGTGCCGAAATCAATTGAATACTCTATGTTATGTTTCGTGAATACAAAGTCTATAAACGAGAGCAATTCGTAAACTTGATTCACGTACTTCTGAGGAAGAAAATCACTCTTCATTAGCTTTTTACTGGTGAAAATACCTATTATAGGATTCTTTTCTAAGAACTGTATAGCCTTTCTTCCAATATAAACGCAGTGTTTTCTAGTATAATCATGAGGCCAAGTTCTATGACAGAAATCGCTAATAAAAATAAAGTAAGAAATGATATAAGCTATTATCCAAAATGGAACTAATATCAAAAATGCTATGAATAACTTTTTTCGAGAAATACTTAGCTTCATATACAATCAATCAAACAAAACAAAAAATACATCTTACATCAAACTTTAATAAGATGTTTTGCTATGACAGGCAAACGAAATTAACCATCTTGCCTGTCCTTGAGTTAGCGACTATCACTTTTTTTATCTCTTTATCGCCCATTGCATTCTTAACCTTATCTTGTTGCTTAGCTAGTTCGACTATTGTGTCTCGATCAGCTTCTTTATCCACTTCGATACATATCTTGAACTTGCCGTTAACAGCAATGCTAACTTGCATTGTGTTTTCTTCGAGATACTTCATGTCTACTTCTGGTAGTTTTTGGTTGCAACATAGACCTTCGCCACCGAGTTGCTCCCACATTGCCTCTGCCATGTGTGGACATATAGGACTCAGACATATTGTCAAATTCTTCATTACAATACCAAGAGTATAGTTGTTATCTTTGTCGTCGTAATCAAATTCGTTTAACTTATTCGTAAATTCGTGTAACTTCGCAATAACAACGTTGAACTCGAATCTACTTAAAGATTTTATGTAGTCATTCAAGAATTTGTGCATTTCTTTAATCATCTTCTCGTTCTCTCTACCTTTCTTCTCTGTGACGATTTCTGCTATTTTCCATATTCTTTGGAGATACTTGTACACGCTATTTATTCCCGCGTCCGTCCATTCGAACTCCTTCTCGTATGGTGTATCGCTTAGCATAAACATTCTCGCTGAGTCTGCACCATACTTCTCGAATATGTCGATAGGGCTAACTACGTTTTTCTTCGACTTCGACATTTTTAGCACTCCTTGTGAGAAAACTTCCTTCAACATCAAAAATACGATAATGTATCGTTTCTTATTTTAAATAAGTCAACTTTTAAATGTAAAATACGTGATATTTTATGTAAGCGTGATTTTTTTGATATTGTCTACTTGATGTTGTCTCGTCCATTCAAGGTTCGTGGTGAGTTATTATTATAATCATTTTAATGATCGTTTTCAATTATCAACTCTATCGAGATTTGTTTTTTTATTGTCGATGCCGTTTTCTTATACAAGAAGTCAATACAACAAGAGACGAAGATACTCGAAGCTAATTTTGCAAATGATAGATGTAAATAGTAGATATAAATATCGTTTGATTATTAGAAAGAAAGACCGATAGAATCGTCATCGCTATAACGATGACTATAACAATGAGGTATCGTAAGAATGTCGGCATAGTTGTATTAAAAGATTGCAAAATATTCGCTGGTCATCGCATGCATATTCCGTCGGGCACTAGGAACGGATGGCAGATGCCACAGGGAGGTATAGACGATGGAGAAGATATAATAGAGGCAGGTCTTCGAGAACTATACGAAGAGACCGGTATAATGAAGAGTAAGGTGAAACTTATAGCTAAAATGCCGACGAGTTTGAGATACGATTTTCCTTCTAGCTATGTTCCACGTAAAGGTTTCGAGGGGTTTTGCGGACAGGAACAGTATTGGCTCGTATTTGAGTTTCTTGGCGAAGATGGAGACGTTAATCTGAAGGCGACGCGTGAGGAGCAAGAATTTGACGAATGGAAGTGGGAAACGACGGATTTTTTGCTCAATAATGTAATTGAGTTCAAGAAAAGTGTATATGAAAAGGTATTTCAGTGGATTGAATCAGATATAGTTCATTAAACTAAAATTAATATAAAAATTGAATAATACGTATCATACTATGATACGTAGCTAATGTAATATTAGTGAAAATTAAAGATTCATACTATCTTTTATTTGTTCGTGTAAGAAATATTTCTTATACGGAAGACTCGATGAGAAGATTTGACAATTAAATTTGTCAATAATGTAAACTACATAAAAGCTATACGATATGTTGAGTATGTTAATATATAATATAGCGGTTTCTTCGATAGGTAGAACTGGCGTGACTATGTAAGTATCGACGATTTACCTAAGAATAAATATAAGAATGACGATATTTACGATAAACGTATGAAAAACTATTTCGCTGATGGCGATTGTAATGTTAAGGGAGACGCTAATATACACGATGATACGTGTGATGAGTGTGGACGTATAGAGGTTCGTGGTGCATGTGAGAACAATCTCAAAAACGTAGATATAGATATTCCAAAGAATAAGTTTGTCGTCATAACAGGTCCAAGCGGTAGCGGAAAGTCGTCGTTGGCGTTTGATACGATTTACGCAGAAGGGCAACGACGCTACGTTGAAAATTTATCTAGCTATGCTAGCTACTTTATGGGCGTGCAAAATAAACCAGCCGTAGAAAGTATAAAAGGTCTAACACCGGCGATAGCAATAGACCAGAAGACGACGTCGCGAAATCCACGTTCGACGGTAGGAACTATAACTGAGATATACGACTTCGTTCGTTTGTTGTTTTCTAGAATCGGAAAAGTATATTCTCCGTCAACAGGCGAGCGGTTATTCAAATATTCAAGGCACGAAATAACTGCACTTATATCTCTACTTCCCGTCGGAACGAAGTTTCGTTTATTAGCTCCTGCTATCAGAGGTGAGAAAGGATCTTTTTCAAATGAGCTACTACATCTTCAAAAGCAAGGATACGATAAGGTTAGAATTGATGAAAAGTTTGTATCTATAGACAAAGATATCCCAAAGCTGAATCCGGATGTGTCGCATACGTTAGAGATCATTGTCGATAGAATTATAATGAAGCAGAATATTGGAACACGTATTTTTGAATCAGTGGAGAAGTGTTTAAATATATCTAAGAATATTGTCATTCTAAACGTCGTTGAACTACCGAACGAAGAGCGAGAGTTTAAGTTGGATGATGTAAATACAGCAAAAGTAGGCGAATTTTTAGCGTTCTCAACTCAGTATGCGTGTCCCGTGTCTAATTTTACAATCGATGACATTGAACCGAAAATATTCTCATTCAATTCACCGTTTGGCTCTTGTCAAGCTTGCAATGGTCTCGGCACTGAGGTATTTTTTAAGGAAGAGTTTATCGTTCCAGATGATACGTTATCCCTATCGGAAGGGGCGATCGAACCGTGGATACACGATGGGCAAAGATATCATAATCAAGTCATGATGGCTTTATCTAAGAAGTATAACTTTTCAGTCGATACTCCATATAAAAAACTAAGTGAGAGTGTTAGGAAAATATTAATGTATGGTTGCGGAGATGAACCACTTAGAGTGGAGTTCGAGGAAAATATGAGGGTCGTGAAAAACGATATACAATTTCGTGGTGCGATAGGTGAACTGGAGGCGAAGATTCGAAGTTGCAACGAAGATCCTACCATACTGGACGAATGCGAAAAGTATCAAACTTTAACAAATTGTCATGTATGCAATGGATATCGTTTAAAAAACGAAGTTCTTCAAGTAAAGGTCTACGATAAGAATATTGGCGAGATTTGTAGCATAGCGAACGACGAACTCAAAGGCTGGCTGATTGATTTACGTTCTAGACTGACGGACGATGAGCAAAAGATAGCTAGTGATATAATAGATAATTGCATAGTTAGATTAGATTATCTAATAGATGTTGGACTTAGTTATTTGTCTCTGATGCGTTCTGCACCTACCTTGTCTGGCGGTGAAGCTCAGAGAATACGTCTTGCTACACAGATTGGATCCGGACTATGTGGTTTGACGTATGTTTTGGACGAACCATCGATAGGGCTACATCAATCCGATAACAACAAGCTAGGGTCTACGTTGAAAAAGCTGAGAGATATAGGTAATACGGTTCTGGTTATAGAACACGACGAAGATACAATGAAGTCAGCTGATTATTTGATTGACGTCGGTCCTGGTGCTGGTATGTATGGTGGCGAGATAGTCGACAAAGGGACGCCGGAGGAGGTGATGAAAAACGGTAAGGGTATGACCGGACTGTTTTTATCTGGTGCTATGAAGATACCAGTTCCGAAGGCTCGTAGAAAGTTCGGTAATGGTGAATATATAACGCTCACAGGAGCGTGTGAGAATAATTTGAAAAATGTAGATCTGAAAATTCCACTTGGTAAGTTCGTTGCTATATCCGGTGTATCCGGCGGTGGCAAGTCCACACTAATATTAGATACTCTATATACCGCAATAGCACAACAGATGAATCGTTCGAAGACGCGCCCCGGAAGATACAAGGAGCTTAAAGGACTAGAGAATATAGATAAAGTGATTAAAATAGATCAAGATCCGATAGGTAGAACTCCACGTTCAAGTCCCGCCACATATACTGGCTTATTCACGATGATAAGAGATCTTTATACCGCTCAACCGGAGTCGTTAGCGAGAGGCTATAAGTCTAGTCGTTTCTCTTTTAACGTTAAGGGTGGTAGATGTGAGAATTGTCAGGGTGACGGTATGGTGAAGGTTGAGATGCATTTTTTACCAGACGTATACGTGAAGTGTAATATTTGCAATGGGCGTAGATATAATCGTGAGATATTGGAGATTAAGTATAAAGGATACTCTATCGACGAAGTTCTTAATATGTCGGTTCATGAGGCACTGGATGTTTTTAAGGATGAATTCGCTATAAAGGAGAAGTTGTCTACGTTGTATAACGTTGGTCTCGACTACCTGAAATTAGGGCAATCGGCAGTGACGCTGTCCGGCGGTGAGGCTCAGAGGATACGTCTCGCTAAGGAGTTGTCTCGCAAGGCGACTGGTAATACGTTATATATATTAGATGAACCAACGACAGGTTTGCATAGTTGTGATATAAAACAGTTATTGAGTATACTGCATACGTTAGTTGATTACGGAAATACAGTTATTGTCATAGAACACAATCTCGACGTGATAAAGACTGCAGACCATGTAATTGATATTGGTCCTGTTGGTGGTATACGAGGCGGATATATAGTCGCAGAAGGAACGCCAGAAGAGGTGAGCGACAATCCAAACAGTGTGACCGGAGAATACTTGTCTCGAGTATTAGATATCGGCAAAGGTGGTAAATAGAAAACTATCACTATTTGTTATTCACTTTATTCGTTCGTTTATATTTTATAAGTCCGTAGTCCGATTATTGAACGGTTTTTTTGTAGAGAAATGACAGAACAAAAAAAGCTCAGTAATAAAAAAGTTATTCGACATTTCGTATGACGACGATCACGATACATACATATATCGACTGATTAATCGATGTAGTTGAATAGAAAAACGTAATTAGTTTGTTAGTATTTGTTGTCAACTACTAGCGATTGACGGCTTGATCGTCACTTTGCTTTTCCATGTAAGACGTGATTATACGCTTAGAACTTGGGTTATACAACTTATCTAAGCCATAGCTACCACGATTTTTTGCTTGTGGGAACTTAATCACTTTCTCACCATTGAAACCAAACTTGACTTCACTCTGCTTTCTTTTCTCTGTTGCGTTAATTTCGGACATAAATTAAACATTAAACGTTGTATTATACAAAAATACAGACGCATTGTCAAAAAAAATAAAAAATATTTGTGTGCATTCTCGAATATACGTATTATTTACATGTTTTCATATAAAAAAAACATAGAATAATTCTACCAGATTTATAGATGAATTGATATTGATTTATAAAATAACGCAACTATCGCTTATTGTAGTCGATAGATATATGAAGAAGCGTATGAAGGGGCATATGAAGATTATAGATTTTTCATGTGTCTTTCTACTTTTAACGTTAGCGACGTCTTGTTCTGGTAAGAAGTATACAAGTTTTGACGGAGAGAAGATATTTACGTCGCACGTTGAGCTACAATCGGATCAACGTCTTGCGTTTGAGGCAGTCACACCACCAGAAACCGCGAGTAATACGTGTATGTTGACTACCGACTTTGACTACAAGAACGCAAATTTGTCTATCGATAGTTATCCAAAGATAAATGCGTCGCAGTATAAGAAATATTTTTCGCGTAATGGAGATTTAGACTTCTATC
>CALCWF010000171.1 GCA_937906355.1 uncultured Rickettsiales bacterium | reverse complement strand
CTCGCCATTTAATAATACATTTCAATGTAGTTATAAGCTTTGTCAAATACGTCTGTATCTTTTATTTTATATTTAACAGCAACAACACTTTAATTAAAACGCCTGATATAATAGCACCAAACGGCATCGGTGACGAGGCTTGTTGCCGTATGTTTGCTAACTGTTCGCAATTAGAGACAATAGGTAGAATTACAACTGACACAATATCACGTGGTGGTTGCTACCAAATGTTTTTAAATTGCCAATCTTTGAAAGATTTACCAACATTAAAAGCGAAACATTACGGTGCGATTGCTTTAAGTAGCATGTTTGACGGTTGCGAACAAATTCGAGTGTCCGACCAAACAAAACAAAATTACGACAAATTATGGTTATTGCCTTATGAAGCAACTGCGGATGGAAGTGCTTATGGTAGAAATACGTTTACTAACACTGGCGGTTCTTATAAAAGCGACGTCTTTTTGCAACATGCTTACTGGACGACGGCTCCTTGCTTATATATAATTCCAGTAGATAACAGCGAATATTGTTATGCTAACGTCTTACCAGTAGGAACAGTCAGACAAACTGTCTACAAAGACAAAACTTGCGTCACCACTTATCGAAAAGATGGTTACGGCGTTTATCTCATAAGAGATTACGACGATCAACAAAAACAAACAGTAGGCTATAAATTAATGATAGGAATCGGTGCAGATGGTGAATTACTTAAATATTTTACTTGCGAAGAATTGTTTGATTGTCTTGAAGATAAAAACAACCCGAAACTGTTAGAACCAGTTCACTTAGTGACACAAGACTACGTTGATTATGCATTGCAAACAATCGACGATACAGTGTATTATAATAAATTAGAAAAATTAGCACCTTATTTGTATACGATTAATTTCAACAAACTACCAGCATATAAAGAAAACGAAGAAGAATACATAACTGGAGGTTGCAGTTCGTTTGTAAAAGACGGCAAACTTTATCGAAGCTTTGATTATCTATACGATAACACGGTTGAATTTATTGTAAAAACTCCTGATTTCACGGGCATGGCTTACATCAACGGCGTAACAGACGATAATATAACATCGAAAAAGCTACTTCAACTACCTTATCATATAGTCGACGGTATAAATACAAGTGGCATTATGGTTTCAACGCATATTATTTATAACGACTTCGATTTTACAAGAGAAAGTAAAAATTCTATCGTAACAGTTCCTTTTTATATTCTTTCCAATGTAAAAAGTCTCGAACACTTAGCAACTATTCAAGGTTATTTAGACACAATAAAAGTACCAAAAACTTTAAAAGACAATCAGCAAATTTTACAATTTTTAGTGAGTGATGGCACAACGACTTATGCAATCGCGCCGGGTGCTAACAATACATGGACTTTTGAAGACATTACCACAACTCCTAAATTGACTAACTTTAAATATTACACAACAGAGCAGGCAAGCAGAAGTGATACATTGATGCAAGATAGGCCAAACGGAGTCGAAAGATTTAATGAAATTTGGAACGGCACTACACTTGCCGATTTGAGATTTACAAAATGCTACGAAACAACTGACCGTTTAAGTGAATTCATTGGCATTAACGGCACATCAAAAGCTTCGACTGATGCTACATTAACAACGATTTACACGCAAGCAAGAAGTAAATATTTGAGTAGAGTTAGAGACGGTGAAACGTGGCAAACAATACATGCGGTAGTATATGGTGATGGAGACATGCAAGAACTCTATATTCAAGAAGACTACACGAAAAACTACGCGAAACAAGATGGTTGTGAAACGATAAATAACAAAGTGTCCGCAATAACTGATGATATAGTAGAAGACGAAGAAAAATATCCGTCTGTGAAAGCAACAGTTGATTACATAAAAGAGAAAAGCAACGCCCCTGATGATATTACAATCGAAAAAAACAGTGATGATAAACTACAAGTAAAAGACGGTGGCTTATCGTTAAACAAACTTGCAAATCAAGGCGTCGAAAATAAAGATAAAATTTTATCTAATAGAAATAATAAAACGGTTAATATTGAAGTTAGTATGAATAGTCCTAAGAAAAAAATTAAAGTTAAAAATTTGAAAAATATTGGAG
>CALCWF010000170.1 GCA_937906355.1 uncultured Rickettsiales bacterium | reverse complement strand
CCGAAAAATGATGTTTTCATATCACACATCACGCTACCGGTTTTGTTGTGAATATCGCATATATTGACATAATCATCACAAGGTAGTGGTGGTGACGGAGGAACGGATACTGCCGGACTGTCACTAATTAAGTTATTATAACTTTCAAAAGAATCGGCGATTTCTTTCAAATTTATTAATCTAATCCATTTATTAAAATTATCATCACCGATTCTATCTCTAATGTCGGACAAATAATCTACGACTTTTTTCGCAAACTCACCAGCTTCGTTCTGCATAAGTGTGCACATTTTTATATCTATCCAATCATTTAAGATGTCAAAACTGAACTTAGTATCCTCAATCGCATTCAAAAGTTCCTGACTATTCGGATCGCTAGAATCGAGCCCGTTAACTTTACTAAATAACGAATCAATTTTATCTTTTGATAAATTCTCGCAAGGACAATAGATCAATTTATTTATACACACGCTCGCCTTTCTTTTCGACCAGTCATCGCCTTTCTCGTATAACTCCCATATATGTTTAATTATACAATCTCTATTGTAAATCAGTTGCTTTTGATACTGCGTCAAAGGTCTATCATCGTCGATCAAAAAACCATTTTTGTCTCTCTCTCGTCTTGAAGTCAGAAACGTTATAAATCTATTTCTAGTAAGAAGCGTTTTGTCAAAATCTTTGCAATCGTCCTCGCTTGGGAGCTCCGGTGATATCTTAACATTACTGTCGCTATCGATGCCAACCTTAGTAGTCAACGACGACAGTGAACTTAAATTATTGTCGATAATGTTATTAAATCCATAACCATCTGTCGCCCTCTGCAACTGGCAAGCAAACATATCAATTGGTTGATTTTGATTACCGAAGATACCTATTTGATACTCAAATCTCATCTTCATGTTATCAAACTCTTCTTTTGATAGAGGATTCCTTCTTATGTATCCGTATACATCGTTAACGTTGTCTATATCTAAACCGCTTACATCGATATTATTATATACCTGTCTTTGTCGTATAGTATCAATATAGCTGAGAAACTCGACATTTTTCAACATCGTATAAAGTATAGCTGGCGTAAAATCGCCATCGACAAAAATATCATTTTTATTATCAATAGCTTTCTTCAAATCTTCTATTTTTATATACCCTTTATTAACGTAATCTAATAACGTAGTAAATAACTTATCGAGTCCTATCGTCAAAGCAACCGGGTCTATCACGTCATAGCTGGACAATCTTCCAAGCTTGCTTGGCTCGTTCTTCCCGTAGTTTCTCATTAGATTATTCAAAATTATTCCGAATACATCATGCACTTTATCGGCATCTATTCCTTCGCTAACTTCAAGATTCTCCATCTTCTTGAAGAAATTTACAATCGTATCCTTGTTCTCGGCTATATACTTGCTTGTAGTATAATTCATTAACAATGGTCTTTCTGTGTAAATTCTACTGAAACTCCAAGATTTTTTTTCTTCATCATCCTCATCGTCAACATCGTTTTTCGGTAAAATTTCGTCTATTTCTTTCAGTCTATTTTGTATCCACCCGCCGACTCCGTTTCCATATTTCTCGTTAATCAGTTCATATGCTTCTTTTATGTTTTTCGCCTTCTCGTCAACATCGCTCTCGACTGGCACTGGTTTTATCATTGTTGCTATCGAATCTTTATACTCGTTTTTGTTAGTCGTTATGTCGTAATGAACAAAAAATCCTTTCTCTTCATCCTCTCTTTTATAGATCTCGAAGTTAGGATCACCTAAAAAGTCACAACAGCAAAGAGACGAACCACACTCCATAAAGTTTCTAATGCACGCAATAAATGCCTCATGCGTAAAGGCTATGTTTGCAAATCTGTCTTTCACCGTCTTTTGTATATGATTAACATCATCGTCATTCGACGTTCTTGATATTTTGTCAAATAAGTCTACACAAAGCCCTTTGTCTACTCTATTATTTTCGTCGCAAATTATCCTTGAAAGAAAGATCTTAGTATCAATGCTGATAAGATTATTGTCAGGAGACAACATTTTTGGTATTTCTGTAGAACAATTTTCCCTTGTTATAAGCATTATATCGGGAATACTTTTCTTTTCAGGCTTTTTATTAATCAACATTATCATAACGTCGACATCGACATTCGACTCCTGACTTTGTTCTACATTTTGTTCCGTTTCGACGTCATTATTTCTTCCACTTAAAATGTTTTTCACCTTTTCATCCAACCAGTCATTTTTTACCGCAATATCGTCGTATTCCTTATCTTTCTCCTTATCCGTCTTCGCAGAAACGTGAATATAGTTTTTACTTTCTTGTTTTATACCGCTAAAATCATTAACTATGTACTCATCTATATTTTTTCTTCTGTCTCTACCGCCGACTCTATCGACATTAAAAAATCCATCGCTACCTATGAAAACGGTAAAATTATCTTTCGATATGCCGTCGCTCTTGTCTAAATAGGTTTTTAGACAACTATTGTTAATCTTCAATTCATCAAAACCGAAATATTTTTCGTTATTAAAGTAATCAACCAGTTTCTTCGACTGCCCGTCGTTCAAAGTAGCATCGCTATTCACGACAAGACGTAATACACCAGTAGATAATCTATCCTTGTTGTCATTTTTGAACTTCCGATACTCATCTAGCATTTTAGCTAAATTAGCCGGGTCGCTCACATATACCTCGAATTCATAGAGAGATTTCCCAGATAAAAAACTCGTCTTCAATATTTCCAATAAAGCGTCGCAGGTCAAATTATATTCGGTAAAGTCAAGTCTATGCAAATTCGTATTGGTTCCGAGATCGTTAAAAAAATCATTGTTATCGTCCATCTTCATGGCTCCGAGCGATGTGGTCATCTTATACGAAAATAACTTGCTATAAATACCAAGATTGTTACTATCATCAACTGTCGAAACGTCATCTTTCAGCTTTAAAACAACATCGGCATAGTCTTTTATTATCTTATCGCGAGTATTGACTTTTTCGCACAAATTAAAATTACTCAAAAGATTATTAAATATACCATTTCTAATATTCCTATTATCGGCATTGAAAGCTATAACGATCTCATTCTTTTCCACATTCTCACCATATTCATCCTCGCTATTTGTAGTAATAATTTTCACCGCAACCTCGTCTGCGTTTGCATCGTTTTTTTTACATCCATACACAGGTAGAAACGTTACTTTATCACACTCGTTCGCCTTCGTCATCGCGTCATCAAACTTCATTTTTCTTGTCTTCTTATCATCATCGCCTTCATCTATGGTGACAGATTCGTCGCTCTCGTCTCCACTGCGTCTATCGTATCCGACCAAAACATCTTCCGGCGATAATAATGTATCTTCAATAGCATTACCGATTATAACGCCATCATCGCTAGATATATTGATACTTTTTTCAATCAACTCATCGATATCTTTAGAACCGTCGGCGTTCCAATCGTATACAACACTGTCAAGCAATTCGTCGTTCAACGAAAGATTCACGATCTTTCTCACTGCAACTATACATGAAATATTGTTGTATCCATCGTTAGATTCACCGAACATATCATGTCGTTTTAATAGCTTTGACAATAAAATATATTTCACCTTATTCAGACGATATTCTTTTATCACCTCGCTTGCACTGTTATTGCTATCCGACATCGGCGAAACTTTCCCAGCCAGTATATTACATATCTTTTCCTTCTCATCGTCTGTTAAAATTGGAATTATATCCTTATATTTTTCTTCCTTACTTAAGGCTAAACATTTGTCTTTAAACTTTTTATTCTTCTCGTTTTCCTTCTTCTCTTCTACATCAATGCCATCATTTTCTTCGTCATCTTCGTCGTTATTGCCTTGAATTTTGCGATCAGTATCATTAATTTCTTTTTGCAATATCTCTTTAAGCTCATCAAAAGCCTTCTTCTCGTTAGCATTAAGACCGACTGGATTTTGCTTAATTATATCGCAAGTTATGTCAAAAAAATTATCCTCAATTTTTTCAATCTTGTCGTTGCTGTCTAATGCACTAGATTGATTTGTCTTCGCACGTAAAATATCTCCTCTCGCTACATTGCTCAAATTCGACAAATAATCTATTGCCTCGTCATTTAAATAGCGACAATATAACTCATTCGCTGTAAATTCACTGGCAATCTTATCATTCTTGATATTATTTATTGCGTATCTCGATATAAACTTCACCCGGTCTTCTTCCCTGCTGAACATCTTTAAGAAACTACTCGGTGCATCTATTAACCGTGTTTTATATACATCGTCTGATTCGTTGTTTTCTTTTTCGGAGAAGCCACAATACTTAGTTAACTCTATAAGCACCTCTGACTCGTCTCTCTGTAACGTGTCGTTTTCAGAACTGATAATATCCTCAATAATACTTTCGAAATTTATTTTATATTCTTTTAGATTTTTTTCCGAGAAAAAACCGTTAAAAAATCTATCATAATACTCGCCATTCTTACTCTTATTTTTCTCTGCAACGATCTCCTTCAAAATGTTGAGGTCGATTATATTATTACCACAGACATCTCTAAGTCTCTCAATAGCAAGAATCGACTGTTGCTTTTCGTAAGTTTTTCTATTATTACCTCCCATAATACGAGATAATTATACTATAATTGCAACGTATGTCAAATAAAAATCTCTTTCGAAAAGACGTAATTGTCTTCTTGCCTAATTTAGTTTTTTTAGTTTTTATTTTTAAAAAATCTCACAGCATTAGTCGTCGTATCACAAAAAATATCATATTCAACACCCAAAAAATCACACAAAAAACGTGCTGTATATGACACGAAAGACGTCTCATTCTTTCGTCCTCGCATAGGCTCTGGCGACAAAAAAGGTGCGTCCGTCTCGACGAACATAGACTCTATTGGCACTCTTCTAACTACATCACGTAGATCTTTCGCACTCTTAAACGTCACTATACCGGAAAACGAAATATAACAACCACAATCAAGTGCTCTTTTTCCGTTATCGTAATCACCTGTATAGCTATGTAAAACGGCGTTAATAGTATTATTCTTTGAATAATATCGTAGCATATCGATCGCTTTCGTTATAGCCTTATCGCCTCTAAGATGTAGAATCAACGGCTTGCTTGTAGTAAGTGATGCTACAATATGATTTTCAAAACTTTTCACCTGCTTATCAAAGAAATCTTCATTCTCAATAGTATGCGTATCTAATCCTGTCTCACCGATCGCTAATATATGCGAACTACTGCTAGCGACTTTAACTATTTCATCCATCTCATACCACTCTTTTACGACATTCTCCGGATGAATCGCTACTGCACACCCTATTCTAATCTCATTATCGCTAAACTTCTCACTGATTTTAATATCCCTTTCAACGTCACCCTTCGACGTTCCAGCTTGCAGTATATATCCAAGACCAACGTCTTTTGCACGAGACACGATCCCCGCAAGCTCCTCGTCGCTATTATCATTAAGATGACAATGAGTATCGTATAGCATAGAAAATCTACGCAAAGTAAAAAAAAACAAAATTATTTGCAATACACTCTAATCGTACATCGACATCGTCAAGCTACCTGTTTATAGAATCTCAAAGCGTTCTGAGTTGTTATATAACAAAGATCATCGTATTTAATATCTAAAAGTTCACTAATAAAATTAGCAGTATGAACTATATAAGACGGCTCATTGGCTCTTCTTAGAGCTGGATACGGAGATAAATACGGCGAGTCAGTCTCTATCGTCAACCTGTCGAGTGGAATTTTCCTTATCGCATCTCTTACATGTGAATTCTTTTTATAAGTAATCGTGCCAGATACAGATATAATGCCGTTATTATCAATTATCCGTTTAGCTTGTTCGTATGTTCCATCGTAGCAATGCATAACGAACGACAAATCTTTATTTCTTCTTGAATTCAAAAAATCGATAGTCTTTTGCACGGAATTCTTACCATATGCATGCACTATCAATGGAAGCTTCATTGTCGTAGCAACGTCAACATGGATCTCGAAACTTTCAAACTGTCGTCTTATTACGTCATTGTCATACTCCGGTCTATGCGTATCTATCCCCGTCTCACCAATTGCCTTAACGAAATTACTAGAATTTACAGTTTTCATTAACTCGCTTGACAAAATTATGCCAACCTTATTAACTCTCTCCGGATGATTGGCAACGGAACAAAAAATTTCAAGTCTATCGTCACTATAATTCTTGCAAATTTCAACTACACTATCAATATCGGAAGTCTCTATTCCGGCGTTCATCATATATCTAACTCCCGCTTTTTTCGCTCTACTGACTATATACGGAAGCTTCTTTTTATTACAACGGTCTAGATGTAAATGTGAATCGTAAATTGTAGTCATAAAACAAGATAACTCCGAACCGGAACGCCAATGATCGATCTTAAATTGTAGATTGAGCCTTCAAAGAGAACAACTCACCGGTTCGAAGCAATTAATTTATATAGAGAATCTTATAAAATCAACAAGCTCCAACTTACTGTCGCTATTCTTATTAAGGGAGGATATAACGTCTTCAATTCTAGTTTTGTTATCAAAGATGAAGATCTGTTTCAATAAAACACGTTCTTCGTAAAATTTACGCAACTTACCGTCAACCATCTTCTTTGCTATATCTGCTGGCTTATTCAACTTAGAAACTTGTTCCTCATAAACCGCCTTCTCACGTTCAATTACATCGTCGCTAACCCTATCCTCACTCAAAGCAATCGGTGACATTGCCGCAATATGCATATTTAATTGCTTCAATAACGTCATACTCTCATCGTCATCTCTGCCATCAGATATAATAACAGAAACAATACAACCAAGATTTTTGTTTCCTTCGACTTGATTGTGAACATAATAAGTAGCCTTTTGTCCATCTTGTAAAGCATATTTCATAACGTCACCAATGACAACATTTTCACCTATCACAGCAATCGCATTCATCACGAGATCTTTAACACTACCACCGTCGACAACCTCGTTCAATAATTCGTCAACGCCATGACATTCGCCATTCAAAGCAATCTCTGTTATTTTCATTGCAAGTTGTTGGAATCTTTCATTTTTCGCAACAAAATCAGTTTCACAGTTCAACTTGACAACAGCAACAGCGTTATCGTTCGACAAA
>CALCWF010000169.1 GCA_937906355.1 uncultured Rickettsiales bacterium | reverse complement strand
ATTTATCCATGGCGGCCGGTGTAATGCCATCATTAAGCCATTCAACTGGATAATACTGAATAAAAACATCCAATAACCCTTCTGGGTAGTCCGGAAGCTCATGTCTGTCCTTTTTAATTGAATACAAATCTTGAATTGAGCGGTAAGCATTGGATTTTTTCGCTTGCTCATCAAAAAAAGAACAACCGCAGATTAACTGATAGACGTCTGTAAACCAATCATACTCAATAGAGTGGGCTTCATAATAATTCTTTAAAAAACTAAAGATTGACATAGCGCCGCACTGTGTATAGCATTGAAAAATATGAGTATTTTTGTAATAATATAATTTCCAAGACGCTTCTTCTGCACAACATAGTGCAGATCCTGCTTCGGTAGTATATCGCCATAATTACTCAGTATATCGTCAGACGTAATTACTATCATATTCTTATCAACCCTGACTCTCTCGACGGAATTTAGAACATGTTCAAATAGTGAGAGTCCAGCTACCTTGTGTAATATCTTAGGTAGATCTGACTTCATTCTAGAACCCTTACCAGCAGTTAAAATAACAACATTTAGACCATTCATACATATTCTCTCTATAATACACAAAAAGTCGTCAATTATCTATATACATCTTCCCGTTAAGCTTTAAGTCCTTTATCTTATTGTAAATTCTATTTCCGGATACATGCTTCACTATAATTTCCATATCTTCAGAGGTCATCCTCAATGGCGAAAAATCTATATCCTCCTTCTTCAAGAAGCCTACAAATCTAGCGTACTCGTCTAGCAAATTTTTTCTCTCGTGCAAAACGACGCCAAAATCCATTATCTCGTCGCTGTAATTCATCGCGTCGCTACCGTTAATTAGCGACATTATTATATTCTTGTCAAAAACGAAGTCGATAGTCACGGAATAAAAATTATCATTATAATACTCATCGACAATATAGAAAGACTTTATCGCTGAACTTATCGTATTCTCGTTAATCGAAGTATCCTCACGTTTGAGATATTTCGTCAACTCACTAAATGCGACCATCTGAGCGTTAGAAATAGAAGCCTGTCTCACTGTCATACTCTCGTCGAACGAAGCACCTTCGACGTGAACTCTATTTACGTTATATACACTGCCCTTATCGTCAATCGCGATAGAAAGTGCCGATTCGGTTGGTAATAACGACGACGTAAAAAATATCATTAAAAATGTCAAATATCTAATCATTATTACTACAATAAAACGCAATTTTCTCTACAAGAAAGGAGAGAATACATCGAACTTCATCAAAAAGAACCAAGAACGTGTAATAACAAAATTATATAATGCAATATGATTGATTCTAACTATAAGCCGTATAGTTAATTATCCTGCTTGTCGTCACCCCCTATCGCCATCGCTACTCTCGATGATAGATACGGAAGCTATTTTCTCACCGTTTTCTAGATTAAACACACGGA
>CALCWF010000168.1 GCA_937906355.1 uncultured Rickettsiales bacterium | reverse complement strand
GACACGGCTATGCACATCATCAAGTCGGACTACCCGCATTATGCCAACATTAAATCGCGTTACGACCTCCTCACATCATTGGTATCCTATACACGTGTAATCGAGCGAAACGACAGCCTAATGGCCGTGGCAAAAATGCCCGAAGCCGACAAACTGAAACTGATAAACGACAAAATTGAAAAACTGAAGAAAGAAGAGGAAGAAGCAAAAGAGCGCGAACTGTTGGAACAGATTGCCAATGAGAACAAAGCGCAGACAAACACTTTGAAGGGAGACTGGTACTTCTATAACAGCAATACCGTCCAAAAAGGCAAAGAGACATTCCGCCAACGTTGGGGAATGCGTGCGTTAGAAGACCTCTGGTTTCTCTCCAAAAAAGGTCTGCTTGGCATGAATATGCTCATGCAGGACATGGACACCACCTCGACGTCGGATGAGGTGGTAGAAGAGGTGAAAGATACAACAGAAACAAAGAAAGAGGGCGGATTGGGAAATCCTAACGACCCGCACGATGTGGCCTATTATCTGAAAGACCTCCCCACAAGCCAGGAACAGATTGATTCGATGCACGCCGATATAGCCGTCAGCCTATTGAACGCGGGCTATATCTATTACGACGGTATCAATAACACGCCTCGCGCTTTAGAATGCTATTTAAGACTGGCAAACGAATACTCCTATACAGACGAGATTGTGCAAGCATTTTTCATGCTGTACAAAATATACGACAAGCAAGGAAATACACCTAGTTCAAACTACTATCGCGACATGGTGCTGATGGGATTTCCCGACAGCGATTTCTCCAACCTTATCTTGGATGAAGACTATTACAAAGAAATCATCCACCGAAGCCAGCTGGTGCATGATGATTACGAAGAAGTCTACACTTTCTATCGCAAACACCGCTATGATGACGTGATTAGAGCCGTGGCTAATGCAAAAGAGCTTTATCCAGGCGACCCCATGTTGGGCAAATTCCAGTATTGGGAAGGTCTTTCATACGCTCGTATGGACAACAAGAATGCCGCCATCGAGACTTTTCAAAGCATTGTGAAGAACTATCCTGCAAAAGACAGCATTGTCCCCTTGGCTCAGGCACAGTTGGACTACCTAATGGGTGAAGGTGGGCGATATATCGCAAATAGTGGTGAAAATGAGACGATTCTCGAACAAGATAGTACCATTCTCGCCCAAAAGAACATAGTTCGGAAGAAAGAAATTATCCGAGAAGATGTTGCAGATGAGCTGCCCCCCGAAGCACAGTTGTTCCGCTATCGCGACAATCAGCCTCATTTTGTCATCATCATCGTCAAAGAGAAAAAGATTCGAGCCACGCAATTGCAAGCAAAGATTGGCACTTTTATCCGAAGCTACTATTCCAACTCCGGCTACAAGGCTAGTCCGCTTATGTTCACCGATTCGACACAAATGGTGACTATCAACAGCTTCCTTACAGCGGCTGAAGCCATGACCTTCTATCAGCATCTACATAGAGAAGAGAGTCCGCTCTCAGAATATGCTCCTGAAGACTACCAAGTTTTCGCCATCTCAAAGCAGAATTACACCACCTTGTATAACCGCAAACGTGTGGATGCATATAAATTGTTTTTTGACAAAGATGGAAATAATCTGGAATACGTTCCAGACGATGGCAATACCGACAATGTGCTAAAACGAAAGTTAAAATACAAAAAAAGTAAATTTTTATTTCCTAGTATTAATTGTAATTTTGGTTTACCTAAATTTAACGAGCTAAATAAGGAGGCAACAAATGGAGTGGCGACAGCATTGCAAGATAAGTCAGGCGTTTGGTATAATCATATCGTTACAGAGTTTAATGATAATATCGGTCGTTTCCCAGATCTCGTGAGAAAGATCGAGTTTGAGAAAGACAGTCACGGTAATAGAAGATTTTTAAAAATAGGCTTCGCACCTACCGTTAACAATAATATTGCATTTATTGATGAATATCCGGATAAAGTAATAGTTTATTTCAATAAACCCAACGTCACGACAAATGCATTTGTGACAGTAGACGAAAATGGTGCAAATCCAGAACCAATTCTATCTGCATCTGGCAATATAGAAAATTGTAATTTTATTGTTTTATCTAAAAAAGGAAAGCTTTTGGCCGTTGATGATGTGAGCCGTTTGCCACAATTGATACCACATCTTGCGGTAGTAGCAGTAGAACAAAAAGTAAAAAGTTGTATGCAAGAAAAAGCAAACTTAGAATGTAAAAGAGCAAACCTTGAACAGAAAATCAGCGACATTACAAGTCAAATCAATGATTTAAAACAGAAGAAGAAAAACGAACAAGAAAAAGAAATTAATATTGAAGACGACGACTTTGACGAAGAAGAAGAATCTGAAAACTTCGAAGAAAAAGAAGAAGAACTTGAAAAGCTCAAAGAAAAAAAACAATATTTTATATCAATATGCGAAGAAAGCATAAGAAAACAGCTAAAGGAAATAAAATCTTTACTGCCGGAGCTGGTTAAACGGCAATTGGAGCTTTTCATGTCGAATGAACAACAACTACAAAAACAACCACAACAACCACAGCTACAACAACAACTACTACTACAACTACAACAACTACAACAACCACAGCTACAACAACAAGAGCAACAACTACAACTACAACAACTACAACAACTACAACAACAACTACAACAACAACCACAACTACGGCTATATTGTGAGCTATTGCAAAGGAAGATAACGATTCTCGCACAAATAATGACAACATTGAATATGTGTGATCTGTTTGTGCAACGAGAGATAAACAATAGTCCGATTCTCGCTCCGGCAAAAGATAAAATAATAACACTCATGAATCTAAAACAGCAATTTTCACAAGGTAATCAACAACTAGATGAAAATATACTAAAAAGCATCATGCAAGCTTGCGATACCATTGGTCAACAGTTAGATACGTCTAGTGACGAGTTTAAAGAACAGTGTGTTATTGCATTAACGGGGGTGATATTGCCCGGAGACGATGATGATATAAATTTCAATAATGAAAATATCAATATCTTCATGACTGCATTAAAAAATATAGCAAAAAATATTGAATCTATTGAAAGCACTGCCATTGAAGGCGTTGCTATAAACGATGCGAACAAAGATATTGCTACTGCTAAACGTCATTATAACACAGTTATTGCTAAATTAAAAACCTTTTCTAGTTCTAAAAAAATTGATACTTCCGTTGCTGGTGGAGAAGTCATTCAAGGTAATATATATCAATTTCGCGATGCTAGCGACAGTTTTGTATATCGAAAATATGGAACATACGATTATAATGAGGAAAATGTGGAAGATATTCTCGAAGCAGAGATGAATAATTATTTGAACAATCAATATGATTTTAGCAAAATGCTCAATAAAGAAATCGAAGGAATTATTTTGCGTGAAGGAAATGACTCTTTTTTTAAGAAAAAATTTCAAATAAGCAACAACACAAACGTGGGCGTCCTTGTGTCGAAGGTATATGATGTTTTCAAGAATGATTTTGAAAAAATAATCAAATGTCATTATTTCGATTTCGGTGTGTTATTATCCGTAAAACAACTACAACAACAACTACTACAACAACTACAACAACAAGACAATATGGTAAATTTTAATATGGCGCAACAACAACTACAACAACAAGAGCAACAACTACAACTACAACTACAACAACAACTACAACTACAACAACAACTTGCGAGAGAATTAGCAGAACTTTGCGTGTATGTATTTGGTTTATATAATGTGGGTTTGCTGGGCGGTAAGGAAGAAAAAACGATAAATAATATTGATGATAATAAAAACACAAGTTCAAATATTGAAAATAATGGCTCCGTCTGTGGGAATAACAAGAAAATTGCTAGTGCCGAAGAGATGAAACAAAACCTTGATGCCAGTAGATGGGTTGTAGATTTCTGTGAAGAAAGATTTGTAAAAAAAGATCGTTCTATACCTTCGTGGCTTATAGGAAAATACGAGGAGTGTAAAAAAGAGTTGATAGAAAACAATAAAAATAACAGCTCCGTCTGTGGGAATAACAAGAAATTTGCTAGTGCCGACGAAGCAGAACAAAATCGTGCTATTAATAGACAACAAATTATGGCTCGCTATGAAGAATGTCGAAAACAAGGTTGTTCCGTGTCTTCGTGGCTTTCAGAAGCATACAAAAAGGCTAAAGAAAACAAAAAAAACAGTGTCGAGGTGAGGCAAAAAGATAAGGAAAAAACAGGAAAAGGGTTGCTTTTTTCTCTTTATGATGAAGAGAAAGAAAGAGAAATTAAGAATACGGTTACCATCGATATGAACGCTGTTGGAGCCAAACAACAAATAGAACAACAAAAAAAATAAAAAAATTTGACATTTAAGCTTTATATAATATATCTTTCCCCTGAAAGGGGATTATTATGAGAAGTAGAGGGAGTAATGATGAAAGCTGGAACCGACAAAGCTCCATAGATCGAGGACGAAGAAGTGATGTCCGGTTCGATGATACTATTGTTATTACTGATGACGAAGACAAAATGAATACTTTTACATTAGGAGTTCTAAGTCAAGTTTGTTTTCAGTGGAAAAGCTTTTCTTCCGTTCAAAAGAATGAGTATGGTGGTGCTTATTTTTCTAGTGGAGGGTCACAAGCTGGTCGAGAAGGTTACTTAAAAAAAGAAGGGAGATGGATTGTTAGAAAAAGTTCTGGTGCGAATGTAACTCTTGATCGAGAAGGTGTCGTTACTTCTGTTGTGGAAAGTGAAGAAGGGGAAGGATTTACAGTTAGTGATATTTTGCTTGAAGGACAAAATAGAGACGAAAAGCTTCCTTTAAACTTGGAGGGGGTCTCGTTGAAGGAAATAAAAAGAGATATTAACGGAGATTACACAATAACAGCAAATGACGATTTTTATATAAATTCCAACAGTCTTGCCTTGATTGATGATAAGAACGTTGATTTGTCGGATGCACTTGTAAAGAGTATTATCTATAAACCACAAACTGGACTGTTTGAATTGTTGTTCGAATCAAGCAAGAAAAAACAGAGTATAAAGATTGGTGATGATACCAATTCATTTACAGGTGTATCTAAGATGATAATCGATTCGTGTGGCGAAATAAAAGAGGTCGTAGCGGATGGTAATGGTGGTTCAAAAAAAGGAATGTCGTTTACCGGAGAGATATGTATGGTAGCTGTTAACATTTCAAATGAAAGTAGAATCTCGAATGTTATTTTTAATGGAGGGAAACTATCTTTTAAATTAAAGCCAAAAATAGGTAACGTTCAAAATAATGGAGCTATATTAGTTAATGACAAAGTGATTAATCTACAAACCTCTAAAGAGTACGTCGGAACGTTTGATGTGGATATTATTGGTGAAGTTATAAAGGCTAATGGAGTAGAGAAAAAAGATGATGAAAACAATCTTGCTCGTTTGCTCAATAATCCGGAGGAAAATATAGCAAATATAGAAATACAGAAGATAATGCAAGAACTGAGTGGAAAACTTCCGAAAATGGCTGACAAAAATCCTTCTTACAATCTGTTGGAGTTAGAAGCTATTCAGGAAGCAAAAGAAATTAAAAAGATAAAACTTGAAAAAGTGAATGGTGGCAATGGCACATGGCGACCCGTGGATGATGTGGAGAATTTTACTTTTAATTATTTATCTGTTTCTATAGAGTCGGATGGTAAAGGAGGGGTGGATTATTATTTGGTATATCAATGCAGAGATGGCTATCAAGGTGGAGAGAATAGAAAAATCTTTTTGTCAAAGGATGCTCGGATTACTATTGGCGGGGGAGACAGTTCGCCTGTGGTTGATAGCATTGATGTTGCGAATTCTACGTTATTTACAACAGTCCGCGAACCATCTTTTAACGAAGAATGTCTTTTTGGACGTCAGGATGTTTTTATCAGGCAAAATTCTCGTGTTGAATTTAACAATGGAAGAATGAGCTTCGTGTATGAAAACGGAACACGGTTAGCAATAAAAGGCGTTGCCTGTGAGCGAGATGTGTTGTTGGCATGCAATAATGACAATGATGACAGGAATAGATTGACTATTTATAGTTTATCGGGACAAGTTGCCGATGTCAGTATTCACAGCAATCAAGTTTATAAAAAGGTAGAGAAGATCGTGGTGCCACAACAACTACAACCAGTGCCACAACTAGTGCAAGACAAAGTAACCTTTGGTAGTGCAAGAAGATTTGTTTTTGATAAGAGTGGGAACCTGTTAGACACAGACAAAAGTTTCGAAGCGGTTCAAAGTGCAATAAATGGCGTCAAGGACGATTCTCGTAAATATTTCTTTACTATTCCTGAGGGAGCCGGATATTCCTTCCAAAATGGAAGGATGCTCAAAAATTTCAGTTGGAGTGTCGAAAATAATGCACATGTTTTTGAGGCGAAAGACGGTAATGGAATCGATTGTGAGAGTTGCCCTGTAAATATGAAATCTTTTCAAAAAGATGGCACCGTGTATGCACGTTATTTCGCGGTAAAAACTAATGAGAAGAAGGAGAAGACAGAAGGAAGTTCCTGTGTGAAGAAATTGATAGATAGTGGCGAACATATTGAATTAAAAATGGACGGAAGAGAGTGCGATGTCGATGTATTTGATCCTTCGGTAAGGAAGAAAGATGGCAATTATGCAGATGATAGGTATATAGTCAGATATGCGAGAGATATAGATACACTAAAATTCACGAAAGATGGGAAGTTACTTGAGGTGCGTGCCGGAAAAGACAAGGTACTTAATAGTGGAACAGATAAAGATGAAGACTACTTCGCGTCGTTCTGTCTTTTCAATGATAAAACATTAGAACTCTGCGAAAGCAATAATGTCAGTAAGATTATATATAATTACAATTATTACAATATTTCTGCACCAGAAGGTAAATATATTGATATTAATACCGACGACAATTGGCTAGAAGATGTTGCGATTAATTTGTCTGATTGTGTTACATCAGCGGATATATATCCTGATGATAAAATTGTGTTTCACGTGGACAGTGCAATTGAATGTGATGGCATGATTAACTGTAAAGAGTTTACAAGTCAATTTAAGTCGGAAAATATAAAAGAAATAATTATCTCAAAAGACGAAAATGGGAAGAGAATTGTCGATGTTCGAGGATCCGGAGAAGGATACAAGTACTCGTGGAGTAATAAATATAATAATTATATTGATACTACAACGAGAAATATATTAGGAGCAAAGGGTGACTATTTTGGTGGAAGTGGTTTTGTTAATGTATATGGAAATGCTGGTTGCGTGGAGACACGAGAAAATGGGAGTAATAAGAACAGCCATCTTACAAACATCGAAGGATATGGAAAAGACAGATTATTACTTACGGGTGAATTGTTTGGAGTTAGAATCGATACAAATAACGATTGGAGTAGGCTTTTAGCTATAAAGTTGGAAACTGTAAAGCCGAATACTGATGATAAAGGCACTGACGCTGATAATAATGTCTCTTCTTACTACGAGCTCAAAGCTCTCAAAGATCAACAAATAGTTATGCACGGGCACAAGGGTCAAGAACCATTACTAACTCTTTATAATGACAAACCACTCACACTGGCAGACTCCAATATTTCAACAGTTAGAATCTTCCAAGATGGTTCCATCGAGCTAATAGCTCTTCCAGGTAAAGAAGTCAACATTCCTGGTATCGTAGATGCTGGTGAAGGTATTTGGTCTATAAAATTAGATAGAGATGGCGGGCTGGTCGGAGTTACGGCAGTGAAATACGACCCAGGAACTCCTTCCGAAAAGACAGGTCTGCGTGGTATATATCATTTCAAGGAAGATACCAGAGCATTCGATCTAAGATATACCAATGGTATCGGGGAGATTAAGTTTAACGAGAAAGATGCAAGCTTTTCCGTAGAGCGTGCCTTTAACAGCAATGGGAACCCGATCGCTACAGGCGGAATAATATCATATTCAGAGTTTGGAAGTGACATAAAACCAGACAAGAAGCCAAAAGATGTCAAGAAAGGCAATAGATTAATACAAATTCCACTAGAAGAGTTTAAAGACAATTGCAATATTGTGAAGTTTACTATCGGTAGTAATGATGATAATAAAGATAATGTCACAATCGAGGATGTTAATGATGGTTCTGGATTTCGTGACAGAGTAAACGATGCATTTGCTACAATAAACAATAATCTGGTTATAGATAATGACCTGCTTGATAAGTTTACGGCGACTGGCGAGCACCATGTCGAACTAAAGAAATGTGTTGTAAATGGAAAAACAGTATTTAAACCAGTGAAAGATGTCGACAACTTCAGGTTGCACTCGCTACAAGTACACTATCTGTTAGTAGACAAAAAATGTCCAGACGGAAGCCCAATGCTCGATTCTAAGGGATATCCTGTCAAAGAAAGGAAGTATTATGCCGTATGGGGGAAATATAATGATGGGTGTATCGAAAACGAAGAATCTATCCGTGATGCGAATATAAGATCAATGAGCAAACTAACTACTAACACGGAGTTTGAAATTAGTAGCACAGCAAACGGTCTAGTGATAGATAGTATTACCGTAGCAGACAACGACCCAAAAAATGCAATAAAGGTAGGATATAGAACACTCGAAGAGATGGGAAGTGATATTGCAAGTAGCAAACTAGAGTTTGCAAGTATTGCAAACGCGAGAATCGAATTTAAGAAGGATGGTAGCATCGAGCTTTCTGCCCGTAATAAAGGTCGAGCGCTAGTTCGTCACAGAGACATTAACAACAATGGTTATTTCAGAGCCAGAAAACTAACAGTTAGTGAATATCTTCTTCTGAAAGAAGTGAAGATCGACGGTGAAGTGAGTATAAAAACAAATGTTTATGACACTTATCCAGTTCCTGATGGTGCAGAAATTAAGTTCAGCGAAGATATAGATAACAAAATACAGATGTTCGCGACGGTGAATAATAGTTGGGCTATCAATGACGATGATATAGTGGTTTATGGTAAAAATCAACAAAAGATGTATACTAAAAAAGAAAATGGCACGGTTGGGTGTGTGACTGCACAATTAAACATTAATTTTAATATTAATGTTGAAGGAAAAGATTCGTTCAGAAAAAGTGCTGTTACTCACGGTGATTGCGAAACGACGATTTTGTATCGTATGAAAGATGATAATACCAGTCTTCTTACTTTCAAAGTTTCAAATGGTGATTCAGATGTTGAAGTCTCTGCTACATACTTAGAGGCAGTGACAGATGTGGATGGAACTAAAAATGTTGATTTCGTTATTTTAGCTCAACCGGTAACTTTTTCTTTTAAGAAAGGAGAAAAAGAAGAACCGTACACAGTTGAAGCAGGTGAGAGATTGTATTTAATGGGGGGTAAAACTAACACAGGTGAAACAAAGGTTTGTTTTGACATAGATAGAATAAAGGCTTGTTTTAGAAACAAGGTTGCACAAACTATCGATGATGAACTTAAAGGAGAAATTATCGTTAAAAAACCAGCCGAGAGATGTATTAAACTGATTCGTGATGAGGATGAAAGAAATAACAAGGTATTATGGAAAGTTTCAGGTTGTGTGAAAGGTTTCTCCTTAACAGGGATGTATATAAAAAAGGAAACAGATGATTATGGATCGGTCAATTACTACCTCTACTACATAGAGAACAACGAGCCTGGATGTATGTTGATGAATGATGATAGATTTGAAATAGATGACCCAGATCATTTCGATCTTCAAATCAGCAAGGACAACGATACAATATGCACAGTTGTCAACTGTAATACAGATAAGGGAGATAAAGGTAATCTAGTTTACTGCGAAGCAGGGAGTCGTATCGAATTCGGCAAAGAGCTCGACGGTCGCGAGGTCATGTCGCTTATTCCAAAGGCAGGAACAAAAATAAATGTTGATATCTATGGTAGAGGATCCGAAGAGCATCAGTTACGTTCTAAAAAAGAACTATATATTGCTGGTAAGGGTTTTCAAAACAAGGAGAACAAAAACTATCTCATTGGATATACACTAAAAGATGATATTGAATATGAACTCGGAGGTCAAAAGTTACTCATCAATAATATTAAGGTGGATTTGGAGAAAAAGAACACAGAGAGTGTGATTACTAAATTCGAAGTAATGAGTTTTAACAATGTAAAATTGTCTTATGAAGGTAAAGATGACAATAAAGAGGACAAAAAGTTTAGTAGCAATATTAATTTGAAAGGAGCGACAGTTTGTCTTGAAGGTGGCGTCGATGGCAGTCCATGTGCAGCAACAATAATGATGCCAAAACAACAAAGTGCCATCAAGTTGAAGGAAGAAAAAGGGGGAAAAGAAGACGTAGAGGAGAAAAAAGAGGAAGGAATTACGCTCAAAAAAGGTTGTGACATTGTGTGCGATGCGAATGGCGAGGGGTGGATGAGCGACTTACGCATCATGAGTGCGACGAGCGTTTTCACCGGAAGCGATAAAAGATTTGGGAAATTTTTATATGGCACGACGGGGGTTGCGAATGGATTTATCTCGGTAAGAAAAAGTGACCTCCAAAACGCAAATGATTGGTATTTTTTTGATAATTGCAAGTTTAACTTGTGCCATGTTAATAGCAGTGTTGATATTTCTGCTGATAAAATTAAATTAGTGGAGAAAAAGAACAATTCAGTCAATGTCTTAGCATCTCTTGGTGAGAGAGGCGAGATGAAAGAGTTGCAAGTCACCGCATTCATCGCCAAAAAACGGATAAATGATATTGTTTGTATCGATGG
>CALCWF010000167.1 GCA_937906355.1 uncultured Rickettsiales bacterium | reverse complement strand
ACTCGTTTTGTTTCTCTTCGTATGGCAATTTTATAGCAAATCCGCCAGTTTGAACGCCATGCTTATATGCAGACTTTAACCACGACTCCATGACGGAAGGTCCACCGCCCGTGATGAAGCTTATATTTTTTTTCTTCTCTGCGATCCTTTTCGCACACAAATCTGATATCTCTTCTATCTCTTTGAGATGCTCATCGTTAGATGGAATTCTCGCACTTCCGAAAGCTACTATTCCCTTATTAAGACCATTCTTCTTGAACTTCGCGATCGCAGTTTGATATTCATTATCGTCTCCGTCTAACGAACTATTTTTAGTAGTAGCACGAACATCCTCTGTATCGTTAGCTACAACCTTTACGCCGTTTTCTCCATTACTATCGCTATTGTCGATTAACGTCGAAATCTTACTATCCGACGGCTCACGGACATGACTTACAACATGAGAAGCCATTAAAAATATAGATAGCACGACGCAAAACACGACGATAACCATCCTATTGATAACAGACTTCATATGAAAGTAGAAAAACGCTACTTAATAAATGCCGATCTTATAAATTAGTTTTTATGACTCTTGACAGCCTTTGTGTTTTTAACGTTTTTGACTATCTTCGCCTTACCGTTCTTCGTGTATCTATTTTTCTTCTTCTTACCGCAACACGCTACAACGCACATCGATAAGACAACAACACAAAGTATGCTTCCGATTCTACTTAGAATAGATTTCTTATTCATATCTACTTACACAAAACATCACAAATGCATGATTAATAGCGTCTCTCTAAAAGTCAAGTATAATACAATGACACTCTTTAACACTCCTCTTTAAAAGAAAACAAGTATCAATAACGCATAATCAAACGAATAAAGATCTATATAGAGAATCATATGTATTGATATTTACACATATATTATATATCTATATCTATATCTATTATCTCTATCTATTAGATAGACATTTATTATTTTTCTATCAACGTCAATGACGACAACTATGTTTAGTCTAAAAAAACATATAATCGGGAATGCAATATATGCTATACTAAACGTTTCCCTGATTAGCGTAGTCATGACGCCGTTCATGAGGGTACATGGTTGTGATCCTGTGCAAATATCGACGCTTCATGTCGCATTAAATGTGACGTGGTTTGTATGTCTATATATAAGTGGTGTAATTTTCGATAGATTTGGAGCTAGAATAACGCTACTGATAGGAAGAATAGCCGACTTAGTTTCGGTATGTTTACTGCTTATACCTACATACGATAATATGATGATGGCTATGATATTAGCCGGAATGGCTA
>CALCWF010000166.1 GCA_937906355.1 uncultured Rickettsiales bacterium | reverse complement strand
GTGTTCCTACCTATTAACGATACATTCTTAGCGGATATACGGATTGTTTTCCCCTTCGTTCCTATTATCATTATATCCTTTGCATTATCGGCAACGACGGTCGTAACAACACTCGCATCTTTTTGAAGATTGATATTATTAATTCCTTTTCCACCGCGTCCCGTTATACGATACTCATACGCGGAAGTCCTCTTTCCGTAGCCGTCACTCGTTATGGTCAAAAGCATTTGTTCTTCCACTATCATCTTCTTTATCTGCTCGACAGTGAGAGTGAAGCCGTCTCTCTTACTAATCTCCACGATCTTCGTTTGAACTTCTAAAGTATCAAAGCCTTTCTCCTGTATCTCCAATCTAATCTCCTTATCTATCGATAAGAATTGATCCTTCAAACTAGCGTCATTCTCGTTGTTAGATAATATACACATCGACACAACCTCATCGTCATCTTTTAGATTCATTCCTCTGACGCCATCTGATGTTCTACTCTTTATTATCCTCAGTTCGTCTATCGAGAAACGAGTCGCCATACCACTCCTACTGGCTAACAAAACGTTATCGTCGTGTCTCGCGAGTTGCACGCTTATTAGCCTATCGTCTGCGTCGATAGAAATAGCTATCTTTCCATTCGAGTTTATATTCTCGAAATCAGATATCGCACTACGACGAACATTACCATTCTTTGTTGCAAATATCAGATCATACTTCTTCCACTCCTCTTTATCTACAGGAAGTGGCATCAACTCTGCTATCGTATCTCCCTGTTCTATCTTAATGAAGTTAACAAAAGCTCGCCCTTTTGCGTTAGGAGCTGTCTCTGGTAATTGATACGCTTTTATACGATAGACCTTGCCGTTGTTCGTGAAAAACAGAATTGGCGAGTGTGTATTTGCAACAAATATCTTCGCCACGCTATCGTCGTCTAACGTAGCCATCCCTATCTTACCTTTTCCACCTCTACGTTGTGCTGAGTAGCTCGATAGATCTGTTCTCTTTATATACCCACCGGTGCTAACGGACACTAATACGTCTTTCTTCTCAATAAAATCTTCTATATTCACGTCCGCTAAGTCGCCGTCAAGAATTTCTGTCCTTCGTGGAACGGCGTATTCATTCTTTATCTCCTCTAGTTCCGTTGAGATTATCTTCATGATTCTCTCCTTATCGTGCAATATCTCTAGGTAGTCAGTTATTGCGTTACTCAACTGGCATACCTCTTGTGCAAGATTTTCTCTCTCCATTCCGGTTAAACGCGATAGTCTCATTTCGAGTATCGCCTTTACTTGGATCTCTGTGAATCTAAACTTACCATCAACAACTTTATTATTCTTGTCTGATACGAGGTCTATTAGACGGCACACGCTTTCACTCGCCTCCCACTGTTCGGTCATAAGTCTTTCCTTCGCCTCTTGGCTATCCTTCGAGTTGCGAATTATAGATATAACCTTATCAATAGAGTCTACAGCGACGTGAAAACCTATCAAAATATGTGCCTTCGCACGAGCCTGATTTAGCAAGAATAATATTCTACGAGACACGACTTCCTGTCTGAAATCTATAAACGCCTTAATTATACTACGTAGATTCATCAACTCTGGACGATTCTTATTTAACAAAAGCATGTTAACGGCAAAAGACGATTGTAGAGCCGTCAACTTATATAAATGATTCAACACAACATCGGTAGAGGCGTCTTTCTTCACCTCGATGACAATACGAATACCCTGTTTATTGCTCTCATCACGAATATTAGATATCCCTTCGATCTTTTTTTCCTTAACAAGGTCGGCGATCTTCTTCCCCATGTCAACCTTGACTACGTTATAAGGTATCTCTGTAATAACAATAGCCTCACGCCCTCCTTTCAGCTCCTCTATATGAGACTTCCCACGAACAGGCACGGAGCCACGTCCAGTCAACATAGCTTGATTAGCTAAATTACGACTCAAAATTACACCGCCGGTAGGAAAGTCAGGTCCAGGAACTATACGCACGAGTTCCTGTGGAGATATCTCCGGATTTTTTATATATTCTATACACGCAGTAATCAACTCGCCAAGATTATGAGGAGGAACATTAGTCGCCATGCCTACCGCTATCCCCTCGGTTCCGTTAGCAAGAATATTGGGGAACATAGACGGTAGAACACTAGGCTCTCTCTCTGTTCCATCGTAGTTCGGTAGAAAATCGACAGTCTCTTTATCGAGATCTTGCATCATAGTATGAGATATTTTAGCTAAACGAGCTTCCGTATAACGCATTGCCGCGGGATCGTCATTATCAATAGATCCAAAATTTCCCTGTCCATCTATAAGTGGGATCCCCATTGAGAAGTCCTGTGCCATGCGAACTAATGCCTTGTATATAGAACTATCACCGTGCGGGTGATATTTACCCATCACCTCACCGACTATACGAGCTGATTTCTTAGTCTGTCTGTTCCAAGAACATCCAGTCTCATTCATCGCATAGAGAATGCGTCTATGAACTGGTTTAAGTCCATCTCTAACGTCAGGAATAGCACGAGATATTATGACACTCATCGCATAGGAGAGATAACAGTCTTTCATCTCCGTCGAGATAGACTTAGTCATTATACCATCGTCGCCGTCGCCCTTTTGCACGCATGTGTCACTGTCGTCACTACCGCAATCGCAAGATCCACCGCCGTCGACAGTTTTATTCTCATTGACATCTGAATCATCAGTATGCCCGTCTATCGTCTTATTCTCATCACTCTTTGAGGAAACGTTTTTATCGTCAGTCTTATCGCTCATTTTAGTCTTATCGTTCTCGATATCTAATAGTGTTTTTATATTTTTATCATCACTGTCGCGATCCTTCCCCATACTCGAATATGAGTATTATACAAAAATAAAAGTCAATTTATGCAGAATCAAATCTCTCGGCTCCGATAGCAAGATTTGATTATAAAACATATGATTATAAAACATACATAACGTATACAGCCTTTGTTATAGTGTCAAATCTATTATAGTATCTCATCTATTAATTGTAAGTATTTATAATTGTAAGTATTATGCGTCATAATATAGTAACGACAACATCGATAACGGGAAACTTGTTTATCTTTGTATGAACCTCCTTCTTTATCGATTCTTTCAAGTTAGCGATTAAATTATCTTTATTGAATGTTCGACGAGCGAAAAATCTCGGTCTGATAGAGCCAATAGCTCTCTTAGCTATCCACTGCATATCCTCAATGTGTTTGTTATTACGATAATCAAACAATCCTATCGATCTGATTTCAGGCGTAGACAACAACTTCCCCTTCTTATCTATCGTGATAAAACAATACACGAAGCCGTCGTTAGATATCATTTTTCTATCCTTGAATATCTTATTATTCTCGTCGAGAAGACGATTTCCATCTAGACATATAGCGGAACTCTCAAAATTGCCAATCTTCTCGATCGTATTATTACTTATCTCAACGACGCATCCGTTCTCTGGTGTTATTATATTATCGATACCACAACTTTTTGCAAACTTAGCGTGTTCGTGAAGCATAAGCCAATCGCCGTGCACTGGAATAAAACACATCGGATTTGTTAGTTTATACATCTCTTTAAGATCGGATCTGTAAGCATGCCCAGACACGTGAGTCAAGTTCTCCTTGTTTGTAACTATCTCGACTCCCTTCATTATCAAATTATTAACTATATCAGACACATCGAGTTCGTTTCCGGGAATAACCTTCGACGAAAATATGACGCAATCCTTCTGTTGAAGACGTAGAAAAGAATGTTTATTGTTTGCAAGCTTCCATAAACTGGCGTTATTCTCCCCCTGACAGCCTGTCGACAAAACTAGCAAGTTCTCTCTCGGCATCTTACGAGCCTCCTTAGAATCGAGCCAGTCAAAGTCGCTCAAATATCCACTCGCCTGTGCTATACCGATTATCTTATCCATCGAACGACCAGACGTAACTAATCTCCTACCAGTAGCACATGCGACTCTATATATAGTATCTATCCTTGATATATTCGACGCAAACGTAGTTATGACAACCATATGTTTCTTTTTCTTAACTATATCAGTCAAACTCTTGAATAATGCCTTCTCTGATATCGTCTCGTTATTTTTCATGCAATTAGTAGAATCACTAATCAGCACACTCAATGGTTCGTTTTTAACTATCTCTTCTATCCGCCTCTTATCGCTCGGTTCACCTAAAACTGGCGTCTTATCGAATTTCCAATCGCCAGTATGAAACACACTCCCTCTATCCGTCTTTATATAGACACCGAATGCCTCAATAGTCGAGTGCGTCAATCGTATCATCTCAATCTCAAACACACCGCCGACCTTAAATTTCATTTTTCCGGGTCTCATTTCGTTAATCTTCAAGTTAGGAGATTTAGGCATATCTAGTGCGTCGACTTTCAAAAAGTTCTTCGCAAACGTGCTACAATAAATAGGACAATCTAGTCTACTATACATCTCACACACGCCACCAATGTGATCTTCGTGAGAGTGAGTTATTATTAGTCCGTCTAGTTTTATCCTATTCGCATCTAAGAATGCTAAGTTAGGTAGTAGAATCTCGACTCCTGGTGTCTTCAATTTGTCTGCAAAACCTATCCCAAAATCGATACCTATCCAATGACCTTTATAATGATATAAATAAAAATTGATACCTATCGCATCGCATCCACCGATCGGTATAAATAAGAATCTGTCTTTTATCGATTTCAAATCTACTTTAAGAGGTAAATTCGCCTTTTTCAAAGTCATAGTCAAATAAAGATTTTAAGAATATATACACTACTCTATATTACATTTTCATCTAAACGTATCGATTAGATTACTTGAAATATCAAGTACACACCTCGATATATCGTCAATAGACAAAAAATGTCTTCTCCATTCAAGTCTAGAAAATCGTTTTTTTCAAAAATCAATTGATTTGATTTGCTATGATTAAAAAATAGTTGTTTTTTACAGACGGAGAGAGAATTTGTAAGAATCTAAAAGATGTAAAATTAAAACAATTAAAGTTTGGAAAAACACAAATTCAAGACAATAAAATATATCATATGAATAACACAAACAACTTCCACTCAATGTTGAAAAAGTTTATAGCCAGATTTAACGGAGTAGCAACTAAATACTTAGATAACTATATCAATTATCTTAGAGAGTTTAGAGATAAAATTGACACTTTTAATCAGTTATTACAACTTCAAGGATATTATAGAGTTATTGATATTAAAGCAAGGAGGGTGTGTTTTGAAAATGGTATTTTATCATAAACTATCATTTAATAATTTTAACATTTCCTTGTCTAATTTATTGCTTTCAATTCAAAACTCTTTTTCACAATTTCTGTTATATTATTTATTATTTTTTTGTCTAAAATTGGAATATTAAAATTTCTTAAATTATTTTCTCTTAAATGTGGAATTGTAGCCGCTATTATTGTATTTCTTATTGCTTGAAAATAACCAGTCCATTTATTGCTTAAAACTACAAATAAATATTCAGGTGTTATACCATATTCATCAAATGCTTCTCGTTTTACTCTTAT
>CALCWF010000165.1 GCA_937906355.1 uncultured Rickettsiales bacterium | reverse complement strand
CAACACTCTTGCAATCATGTCTAACAACTACATCATATTTGGTCGTGAAATCATCGCAGAACTCAAAATTATCGGCATAAATATCTGCATCGTCGTCATCACCTATACTTACTATATCAGTTATACCACTCTTTCTCGCAAAATCGGCAAGCTTATCATAATACTTGTCGCTCTTATTGAGAAAAGCAACGCCATCACCATTCATTCCCGTGAATATCTCCGCTTTACAAGCAACTATCTCGTCTACATCCTTAAAGTTCCCAATGTGCGTCTGAGATATCTTCGTTATAATCGCTATATCAGGCTTCGCTATATTCGTCAAAAACTCAATCTCACGTGGATGATTCATCCCCATCTCCAAAACTAATACCTCCGTATCTAACGGCGTATTGACGATAGTAAGAGGAAGCCCTATATTATTATTATAATTACCAAAATTCGCAAACGTTCTACAAAACCTAGATACAGTCGCCCTGATCATCTCCTTCGTAGAAGTCTTACCTATATTACCAGTTATACCAATAACTTTCGCTGGAATTCTAGATCTGTGAAATACGGCTAGCTCCGCTAACGCTCGCAAGGAATCCTCGACTAATATATAATCAATCCCATCACGTCGTGCCTCTTCCTTCATATAATCAGGAATATACTCACATATAACGCAAACAGCACCGTGCTCTATTGCATCCTTTATAAACTCATGTCCGTCATTAACTTCACCTCTTATAGTAATAAATAGACTTCCTCGCTTAACCTTTCTACTATCAATCACGACGTTCTCGACAAGAAAGTTGCCATTCGAAAAATGACATCTATCTCCAAAGACACTAAGTAATATCTCGTTCGAAAAAAGATAATCTCCAAAAAAATTTTCGTCATTAGTCGTATGCTTATCCATAAAATCAGCCATAAAAAATGACCGTAAAAACGTCTAAAATGTATAGAAATACACAAAAATAAAATTATTTACAAGTTTCTGTTGACAGAATTTTATAAAAATGTATAATGTATTGTTTTTTTATGTCAACGACAAATACAGTAAGTGAGGTCAATCAGTTGGGTAAAATAAATTCAAACATCGAAGTAATGAATAAATATCATGACTTTAACGATGTTTACAACACGAAGCAACTTATTAAAAACGATGTAACGAAATCTATTGGCAGTAGTAGTGGAGATAACGCTAAAATGATTATCGGCACGCTAGGTATGATAGGGGCGGTAGCCACTGGTATCATATTGGCTTTATTGTTTCCGACAACAGTAGGTGCGGGTAGTGGCGCACTAATAGCATCTCTTGGACTTATTCCTACAGTGGTCGCGATCTTTGGATGGTTAGGTTCGAGAAAAAAAAGTAAGGAAAAAAAAGACATCTTCGAAAAGGAAAAAAATATTCTAGACGAAAGTTATAATAATATGTATAATAGGATAAAGCATGAAGGCAGAGCCATCAAGACGGAAAGTGAAAGCAGTATCGAACTTATTGAAGAGAAAGGTAGAACAATGAGAGCAGGAATAGAAGGGTTGCGTTCACAAATTAATTCAATGCACAATACGGACTCGCTAAATCGAACCATCGCCAATCAAGAAAAGATAGTGGGAATGGATCGAGACGAAGAACAAACTAAAAAACTAAGTGATTTAGAGTCTCTAAATACGAGTATAAGACAATATCGAGTTTGATAGCCATATCAGCATCAATACTTCTCTAAAATATCAAGTTGTTCTATACTATCAAGTATCATTCTTTCAGCCTCGCTAATATGTTCTTCTTCTACAATCAAAGGTGGTAAAAAACGGAGAGTATTATTGCTCGCTGGTGCAGACGACAAACCGTTAGAAAGTAAAACCTTAGCGAACTCTCTACTATCAACGTTGTCGCAAATCTTTATACCAACCATCAG
>CALCWF010000164.1 GCA_937906355.1 uncultured Rickettsiales bacterium | reverse complement strand
ATCATAGTATGTTTATTCAAATACATTTCACGAGGACGATCTCATGAGAGCTCGTCTTCTTTTATTTTATTAATTATATCCTTTTCGTACATTGATAGCACTAGATCGTAGTCGCACGAAAGTGCGTCATGACCTATGAAACTATTCGTAGTTTCGACCGATTCCGACGATTCTATATCGATATTTGAGATATTATTAGGCAGTATCATTGCTGATGTATATATTGATTTATATATATTTGTCAAGTGGCTTGAATGTGACGTTTTACGTGTTGTTGTATTTTTACGGAATATGTTTATATTATTGTTGCTGTGTTTGTATTGTTGTATTCGTGGTGTTTGACGCTGTATTTGTGCTTATTTCTATTCAAAAAAATCTTGATTTATAAAATATGAGAAGCTCCTTTTTGATATCTATCATTTGAGGCGTTTTTGTTATTGTTATGATTTCGTCCTTATTATATTTCATATTAGTTCTTCTTGTTGTTGTATTTATTCACGAGTTCGGGCATTATTTTGTCGCTAAGAGATGTGGCGTTAAGATTATTGAGTTTGCCGTAGGTATGGGATCGAAGATATTTGGTCGTAGAGATAGAGATGGCGTAGAGTGGAAGCTTTGTTGTTTGCCGATAGGTGGGTATGTTAAGATGTTTGGAGATGATAACGCTAGTAGCTTTGGTGGTTATAGCGATAATCCTACGGAGGATGAGCTACGATATTCTTTGATATACAAGCATCCGTTCAAGAAGATACTTGTTGCGTTTGCTGGTCCTTTTGCGAATCTTGTGCTTGGTTTTTTATTGTTTTTTGTTTTATTTGCTACGCATGGCAGACCAGTTATTGAGCCGGTAGTTAGTGAGGTTCTTACTAATAGTCGAGCGGAGAAGGCTGGTATATTAGTGAATGATAGAATTTTGTCTGTTAATGGGCATAGTATATCTTCTTTTGATGACGTGAGTAGAGAGTTGCAGTCTATCGGCGATGTTAGTGATAGCAGTGGTACTGATGTTAGCATTGATGTATTACGAGGAGATAGTATCGCTAGTGTGAAGGTTAGATACACGAGTGATGATAGGTTGGGAATAGTTGGTAGAGATATTAGATATGACAAGATGTCTCTATCGAGTTCGTTGGCTACCAGTGCGGGCGTCGTGTCTGCTATGACGTTGAAGACTATGCAGGCGTTGTGGAATATAGTTGTAAAGCAGAAGGGTTTGAAGAATATAGGTGGTCCGATTGCGATAGCACGTGAGTCTGGTAGAGCTGGTAGTGCCGGATTTTTGTCGCTTTTGTATTTCATAGCACTTATATCTGTTAGTCTTGGAGCTGTTAATCTTATTCCGATTCCGATGCTGGACGGCGGACATATTGTTATTAATACTATCGAACTCCTTACGAGGAGGAGATTTTCGAATTTTGCGTATAAGCTTTTATTTTCACAAAAATTTCTTTCCACGAGATTACTGTTATTTTTTTTATGAATGCGAATTATTTTTTTTGGGATTATTGTCATAAATATTTATATTAGGTAAATTTTTGTTATTTTGAGATGCTAATTCTTCAGTTTCAATTTTAGTTTTTCTTAAAGGAATATAAGATAAAACAATACGAACATCTTCTTTAGAAATTAAACCATCTTTGTCGAAATCATATAAATCAAAGACAAATTGACATAAATATCGAAAATCGCCTGTATATAAATTAGTCATTCCTGAAATAAAATCTTCTACTCTGATATACTCAATTTTATTAAAATCAAACAAAGAATATAACGCTAATGTAGATAATGGGGAGAAGACTGTTGTTTCATTACCATTATCGCCCCAAGCGGTACAAAATACTGATTTTACATTCTTTTCTAAACAGGCCATTAAAGCTGAAGTTGAGATATTAAAAGAAGCTTCAATAGAAGGCGCAAAACCACTCCA
>CALCWF010000163.1 GCA_937906355.1 uncultured Rickettsiales bacterium | reverse complement strand
AATAACGCCGGTTCTGTCATTTGATAGGCAATATAGACGCAAGCACACTCCATTAGATCGCATAGTGCAATCACGAAAGCACCTTTTATAGTCTCCAATGAGACTGTCGGAGCATTGAAATCAGATAGACAATATCCAAAAATCGCCAATACAATCGCATTTGTAAACATTGCATAAAGAACTGGTCTCACATCGTAATATTTCTTTTGCATAATCAATCCAAGTGGAATGACTAACGCATCGAGAAATAGGTAGATATAGCCACTATTAAATCCAGCAAAGCTTATCTCTTGATAGATTGTAAAAAATACACCGAACTAACAGAAAGAACGCATTGACAATATTGAATTTCTTCTCTTTTAATATGATTCTACCTAATACTATAATCCATATCGGGACTAACAACAGAATCAAGGAGCCAGTATTGACGGCTACTGTTTTTAATCCACGATGGAACAACAACATATCACCTGAATAAAGTATTACAACGAATAGCACAATGTGTAAATTTTTTGTAAAATGTCTCAGATATTTCAAGCAAAATGGAAACAGTAAGACAATCTCAACAAAACATCTCAGTGTCATCAGCTCGTATAAGCCTATGTCGAGCTTATGTTGATAATACTTTATAAATACACCTTGCGAGACATTACCTATACTATTAAACAAATATATAATTGTCGCAATAGTGAAACTTTTTTGAGAAAAAACTTTCGAAAAAAACGTTTTTCAACACATTCATAGCAGTATAGTTGAAACACTAAAAACTAAAAAATAAAACGGATAAATTTTTGCTAAAATTTTGAAAACTAATTTGTGTAGAGATTATCTGGACAATCCCGTAAACGATATCGTATCCGTCGCCATCTTAACGACGCAAGTCGTGCATTTTTGATATTTGCCATTTAGAATATAACAAACCTTAACGAACATAGTATTTCCTCGTAAAACCACAATCGTATAAACAAATACGACAAATACACCAACTCGATACATCAAACTATACAGCAAGATTAGCCTTTATAATCTACCGCTCAACTAATACTCTACATAGATGTAAATCGAGATAATAATTACTATCAAACCTGCCTACGACCTACTCTCCCAGATTTAAAAACCAAGTACCATCGGCGATGACGCGTTTCACTTTGGAGTTCGGAATGGGATCCGGTGGTTCCACGTCTCTATAATAGGCAGGATTGATAGTAATATGACTATCAATTCTACTACATCGAAATCTTGAAGAAATATAGTTAATTAATAAAGTCTCATAGAATCAAGATTTCAACTTTACCGGTCTCAATCTTTTTAACTTATTTAACTTAACATATAGTCTTTACACTACACACAGGTAATAAAACCTATATAAATCAATCGGGTTATTAGTATTAGTCAGCTCAACACATTGCTGTGCTTACACCCCTAACCTATCAACGTCGTGGTCTACAACGTCCCTAATTGGGAAACCTTATCTTGCAGTATGTTTCACGCTTATATGCTTTCAGCGTTTATCACTTCCATGCGTGGCTACCCAGCGATGCCCTTGGTAGAACAACTGGTACACTATTGGCATGTCCAACTCGGTCCTCTCGTACTAAAGTCAGGTCTGCTCAAGTTTCCTAACGCCCACAGTAGATAGGGACCAAACTGTCTCACGACGTTCTGAACCCAGCTCACGTACCACTTTAACCGGCGAA
>CALCWF010000162.1 GCA_937906355.1 uncultured Rickettsiales bacterium | reverse complement strand
AAAGATTGATTAAAAAGTTGTTCAACTAACCACCGACTTGTTTTCCTAACATATTATTAATCATATTATTATCGTTCAAATTAGTCAAATTCGGTTTAGATCCGTTATTCTCGTTATCCTTATTTACGGCATTTGTATTACTATCGTCCTTAGCGGGTTCCTTGTTCGCATCATTATTCGCATTAAATAACTTACTCAGATCGAATTGAGCATTTTTATCATCAGTATTATTCTCATTTTTATTATTTGAGTCTCCCCCTTTGTTATTATTGCCAAGTAGCTGATTTAACGGATTATTTTGAGATTTTTGTTCGATTTTATCGTTGTTTTTGTTGTCTTTTTCATTGATTTGCTTCTGTCTATCTTCTTTTACCTTCTTTTTTCTATCTTCTTCTTCCTTTTTTTCCTTTTCTTTATTCTCTTTTTCTTTCGCTTCTGCCTGTTTTTTGTCCTTTCTTCTTTTAATCTTGTTTTTCACGAAGCTAATGATCCCTTTTACGGCGAATGGCGAACCGACCATGAAAACGGCAAGTGGCACCATAAAAAAAACCGGCACGAGCATCGACACGTTTCTCGAGAACAAAAACTTAGTCAAAGTATCGTAAGAACTGCCACCACTGCGACTCTCGCGACTATCTACGTTCCTATTATTTGTATCTTCTATTTCTAGCGAGTGCATAGCTAATCATATAATCGTAGATATGATAGTATTTTTTGCTTTATAATCAATCTACAACGACTTCCATATCTAAAGTATTAGATATACTAATTACAAGCATTATGTTATTATAGTAATCAATATGAGTAAGAAATATTCGAAAATAAGACAGAAAATCAAACAGATTAAGTCGCAGTATAACCGTAAGACGATCGATCCGATAAGAAATATATTCGCTATAAACTCTCTCGGTGCTATAATTGTCATATCAATACTATTTTACGTCTATATAGCCGGCATATTCAGTCTATTCATAGACGACATACACCTCAACTTCATACGTGAAGTGATGAGGATATTAGAGTGTATTGCCATATCGATTGTCTCATACTTCTTCGGTGGAATGTTTAAGAAAGAGTGCAACGATGACGATAATACGAAGTAGCGTGTTATTAACTTAATAGTTCTTTATGTCTGCCAGACGTTATACATTTCATCTTCTCTATCACAGTCTCTTTTAACTCGCTAAATTTTGGTTTTGAATTATTTTCTTTATACTTAACGAGATGATTTTTTATACCCATCTCATGTAAGATTGCTCTTATCTGACGACGAATTTTGTTTCTGCAACACGCTTTTTTTACTATCTTTTTCGGTATTACTATCTTGTTCCTATTGTTCTTATTGATACCTTCCCCCATCTTTTCTTCGCTGTTTTTATTTGCAATTACGTGTCTCTTTTTCTTTCTACTATGATTAAATATTTTGTATTTTGTGCTCGAAACTAAAATTTTCATTTTTTTTCACACTACAGGATATATAAATACGTTTTTTATTTTCATTAATTTTATCAAAATTCACCATTAAACTTATCATTTTTGATACTTTTCAGTAATAATTTACACGATACGTGAAAAAAGAAATTCAACTTTTAGTTGATTTTTATATCCGTCAATTAAATCTTAGCATAAGTTATGTTTAACTGTTGATTAGTATGTTAAATTCTAAAAACGAACATCGCGGGTCAAGTAACAAAGAT
>CALCWF010000161.1 GCA_937906355.1 uncultured Rickettsiales bacterium | reverse complement strand
TACTTTTATCGGCGTTGACTGATAATACGAAACTCGAAACCCAAGAGGATTAATTCTCATATCCTCGATTGGCATTTCAATGTCGGCAAATCCAAACGAGATGACAACTTTTTTTGTATCTTCTCTTATCTCTTTATCGTCAACTATTAGACTTTTTTTTAGAGTAATTTGAACTCGATTTGAGGCAAGATATAAAATTGATATTATCTTTATATCATATTTCGCATTTTGTCCAGCATTTCTGAGCTCTCGTATATCCTTCCCAACGGATGTCGTATACGATGAATATATCTTGCCAGCCGTCGATACGCGAACATAATTCATATCATCTTCAATTGTAGACAGCTTCGGTGCCTCTCTGTGATATATATATTGTATCAACATGGACTCCTTGACGGCTTGTTGTGCCGTATATTCCTGTTTACTCTTTGACTCAACCACCGTCATGAAACCAGAACTCTTATCATACTCTATCAAATACGGCTCACCACCTTTCCCATCTTGCAAATATTTTATAGCCAGAAGACATAGCAATAACGAGCATGAAATAAATACAGAAAAAACTAATAAGAAATTCCTTTGAACCGCAACGGACGCATATCTATCCTGATACCAATTTTGCATTTCTTCGGAGTTATTTGTCTTGTTTTTGCGAAAAAAAAACATTGTCAAATTACATACAAACAAATAAGTTTGTTGTGTATGATATTTTAATGTAAATCATTTTTATTTATTATCTACTCGTTTAGCACACATCGACGATTTTGTCGATAAGCATCGTCATTATTAATCATTTTTCATCCCTATTTTGAGATATTTCATTTTCCCACATAGATTACAAAACAAATATTGCAAATAAATATTATAGTCGTCGTCTACATTAGATTAATATGAGTATATTAGATAATAAGAAAGGAGTCGTCATTGGCGTTGCAAATGAACGTTCGTTATGCTGGGGGATTGCAAACGAATGCCTTGAAAATGGTGCAAAATTAGCCGTCAGTTATCTTGATACAACAGAAAGTAGAGTTCGTAAGTTAATCGAAAATAAAAACGCAATTGCATCGAAGTGCGACGTATCAAGCGACGAAAGTATAAATACCTTTTTTCAATTCGTTCAACAAGAGCTGGGTAATATAGATTTCGTCGTATGTGGTCCGGCGTTCGCAAATAAAGAAGCTCTAAAAGGCGACTATATGAACGTAAGCCGTGCTGATTTTCTACAAGCTATGGATATTTCCGTATATTCTCTAACCGCTGTTTCTCGCGAAGCTTCAAAGATTATGTCAAATGGTGGAAGTATATTAACTCTAACATACTATGGATCGGAAAAGATAATTCCGAACTATAACGTTATGGGCGTCGCAAAGGCAGGTCTGGAGGCAAGTGTTCGTTATCTTGCAAACGATTTAGGGAAAAATGGGATTAGAGTAAACTCTCTTTCTGCCGGACCAGTAAAAACTCTCGCTTCAAGTGCAATCGGTGAATTTAGAAAAGTTCTTGGATTCGGTGAATCTGTTTCACCTATGAAAAGAAATATATCACAAGACGACGTTGCAAAAACGGCACTATATTTGTTAAGCGAACTGTCAAGCGGTGTAACAGCGGAAAACATACACGTCGATTGCGGTCTAAGTGCCGTTGGTATGTATTTTACCGAAAATCAAGACGATAAGACGGAGCAATAAGAGATGTCGTTGTATATTTAATATACGCATACGAACTTTTTAAGTATTTTAATTGTCTTTTATTATTAATATTTATCCACTATACACGTTTATGTGTTCTTATCTCAGAGAGATCGTCGTCAAAGTTGACAACTCTCTCGTTATCATTTATAATGAATAGGATAATGAATCTATCTTAGAGATTATTTTTAATGAAGTATGACTGAAAAGTTTAAATTTACAAAAATGCACGCTTTTGGCAATGATTTTGCTATTTTTGATTTTAGAAACGAGCATATAGATAAGCAGTTTTCGCAAAACGATCTGATCGTCTTGACGGACAGAAATTTCGGCATAGGTTGCGACCAGTTACTAACGCTTCACAAATCGCAAAGACCGGACGATGAGAAAGGTGCAAACGTTATGATAAGAATCTACAATCAAGATGGCACAGAGGCACAAAATTGTGGCAACGGCGTTCGTTGCATAATAGGATATGTGGCACGTGAGACTCAAAAACCACTCGTTCGTGTTCAAATTGGTAACAAGTTTATGCTCGGAAAGCCAGATAGACAAACAAAATTCGCAAAAGTAAATATGGGCGTTCCAATCGTGAACGGCGATATGGTGGACATGGGCAATAACCATAAGATCGTTGTCGTGCAAAGTTTTGACAGTATCAACCGTATGCCAAATAACGAATATAACGTTCACTACGTCCAAATTCGTTCACGAACGGAAGTATTTATGCGCTCAATAGAACGTGGCGTTGGAGAAACATTGTCGTGCGGAACTGGCACTTGTGCCGTCGGTGCTTATTGCATTAAGAATAACTTAACAGAGAAAAATTTGAAAGTTATATCTCGCGGTTCTGATATATTAGACGCATCGGCGGAAATAGCCTGGGACGGCGACGGAAAACCAATATTATTGGGTGGAAATTACAATTTTGTCTTCACCGGCGAAATTGAGATATAATCTCAATCAAAGTGCTATTATAGTATACTATATATATAATATAATTATATTCATAAATTATGGAAATTTTCTTACAAAATTATACAAATCAAGATTTCGATACGTTGCGACAGGTATTAAAACAATTTAAAGATATTGATCTATCAATTGAAAACAACGATATTAAAGTTTTTGTTAGCAAACTCGATTTTCACAGATTGAAAGAAATTTCAAATCAAAGACAAATAAAAATCTTACAGGAATTGGTCGATAAAATTGACAAAAATCATAGCTATACAATAGCTGGTAACAAAAGAATGTATGACTATAAAGGAGATAGAAAAGTAAAAGATAAACAAGATAAAGTGAAAACTCGTCTTGGATATACATAATAAGAAAAACAACGAACTAAGAACGGAACAATACAACAAAATTATTTGTGGCGATAGTTTGAAAGTATTAAAAACGTATCCAGACAATTGCATAGATTTAATTTTTACATCTCCACCATACAATTTTGGAATGGAATATGACAATCATAATGATACAAATACTTGGCAAAAATATTTTGATTTTTTATTTTCAATTTTTGATGAATGTATAAGGGTTTTGAAATATGGTGGTAGAATTATTGTAAATGTCCAACCTTTATTCTCTGATTACATCCCAACACATCATTTGGTTAGTAATTATTTTTTTCAAAAAGGTTTAATTTGGAAAAGTGAAATTTTGTGGGAAAAAAATAATTATAATTGTAAATATACTGCTTGGGGAAGTTGGAAAAGTCCATCAAATCCATATATGAAATATACCTGGGAATTTTTGGAGGTATTTTGTAAAGGTAATTTAAAAAAAGAAGGTAAAAGTGAAAATATAGATATTGATGCAGAAGATTTTAAAAAATATGTAATTTCAAAATGGTCTATTGCACCAGAAAGAGATATGAAAAAATGGGGTCATCCAGCAATGTTTCCAGAGAAACTTGTCGAAAAAGCATTGAAACTTTTTTCCTTCAAAAATGACATTATACTTGACCCATTCAATGGAGTTGGGACGACAAGTTATGTGGCAAAAAAGTTTAATAGAAAATATATTGGCATTGATATATCAAAAGAGTATTGTGAAACAGCAGAAAAAAGATTAAAAGATTGTAATAATTAAAAGATTGTAATAATTTATTTATAAAATGACATTAGAAGAAATCATACAAACTTATAATAGTGTTGTGAAAGTTGTTGATAAACAAGCACAAAATCAAGAAGATAGAGCATATGGTGGTTTTATAAGAGAAATAAAAGGACATTTACAAGAATATATTACAAAAGAATTGGTAAAATATACTTGGCAAAAACTTGGAGGGAAAACAGATAGATTGGAGATAAATTCAAAAAAGATAAAAATACCAATAAAAATGGAATATGTAAATAATTTGAAAGATGAAGAAGTTAAAAAGTATATTCTTGATAATATAGATAGTTATTATTATCGATTATCAATCGATAAACACGTCTTTATTGATGGAAAATTTGTCGCCGGAATAAAATGTAAGGCATATACTGAAAATGCTATGATAAAACGAATAATGATTGATTTTTGGATGTTGAAAAAGTTATATCCAGATTTACATTGTTTTCTTTTTCAACTTGAAAGTCAATTAGGTGGGGATTACAGTAAGTTAAATAATATAACTTATGGTTCAAAACCTACACATAGCATTATGTCATATTTCCCAGAGGTCGATTTGAATATTTTTACATTTTTGAGAGGAGAAAGAAAAATTGACGAACCAATACATAAATATTTCAAAGAGTTAGGAATAGAGCAACTTAAAAATGCCGTTAAATTATTAGAAAATTGTTTAAAAAGATTTCTCTCTTAAAACTATTACTAATTTATAGCAGAATAACCTACCTTTTGCGTTAATTACTTTATATAAGATAGAATTTATTTACGAGTAGAAAAAGTAAACTTTCATTAATAAATTGATATTTATATATTCTCTTCTCTCTAAAAGAGTTTTCTTCTTAAAAAGAAGAACATATAACTATCAATATGCGTCGTATTTTTCAACAAAATATCATTTTATTTTTCAGCTTACGTTTTCTTCATCGTCATAAGAGCGTGCTACCAAGCATAGGCGTTTTGATGTCAATGCTTGCTGTTGCGATAAGCGTTGCTGTGCTAATAATAGTTACGTCCGTGATGAATGGTTTTAGTGCCGAACTAATAAACAAAATTTTAGGTCTCAGTCCGCATATCTCGATCTATAATATAGAAGGCAAATTTGAGAATGGTAAGATAGATAATTTACGAAAATTTCAATCTACAATCGCAGAAATCAACGGTGTCAAATGCGTCTTTCCTGTCATAAATGGAAGTGGGATGATAGTCAATAGAGATAACTCAATGGGTGTTTTTATAAAAGGAATATCAGCGGAAGATATAAGAAACAACGTAGAGCTATCAAAAATGCTAACGGTCGATCTAAATAAATTCAACGGATATGACATAATATTAGGTAAAGATATGGCCTATCAGATAAACGCAAAAGTTGGCGACATCGTCAATCTCGTCGTTCCAATAGTCTCAACAACGATATTTGGTGCAATACCAAGACAAGTTCGTCTGAAAGTCATCGGTCTATTCGACGCACAGTCTCAACAATATAACTCTTATATGGCAATGATTCCGTTTAAATCTGCACAGACAATATTCAATCTCAAAGATAGTGCTAGCTATTTTGAAATAATAACGCACAATCCAAATAACATTAGCACAATCGAAAAAAACATCAACTCACTTAGAAATACCGTGAACAATGAATTCTATCTAACCGACTGGAAACAAGAGAACGACGCGCTATTGCATGCGTTGAAGATTGAGTCAAATGTAATGTCGCTAATTCTAGGGCTATTTGTCGTTGTGTCGATGTTTGCAATCTTCGCCGTAATTCGCATGATGATAAAGTCAAAGGAACGTGAGATCGCTATCTTGAAAGCTCACGGTCTACCAAATGAAGATATTCGTTGTATATTCTTTATAGTTGGATTGATAATCTCATCAATTGGCATAATATGTGGCAACATATTCGGGCTATCTTTTGCACTTAACGTCGATAAAATAAGACTCTTTCTAGAACATCTATTCAATGTCAAATTATTCGATGCTTCTGTTTATTTCCTAACAAATCTACCAAGTAGGTTAATGATAAGTGATGTTGTATATATCAACATATTCGCCTTCGTTATCGCCCTGCTGTGTATAACTATTTCGATAGTTAGAAATACAAAGATAAACGTTATTAGAGTTCTGAGAAATAATTAAGAATCTAAATGATATAATTTAAATAAGTTGCTAATCAAGCAAACGAATAAACTAATCACACATGCATACAACAATATAATCTAAAACACGCACGCTGTATAGTTACCTTGCCACTTAACGAGACATAATAAAGCAGGAATGATAATAATGAAGAAAATCGGAACTATTTACTCTTCGCCTTTTTACGATTGCAATTAAAGAATATGCAAATCTCTTTCTTTGCTCTTTTTTCCGAGTCAGAGCCATGAACGGCATTTTCTGTCTTATTCAACGCATACTTTGAACGAATGTCGACGACCGCATCGCGATACTTGCTGACGGCATCGTCACCATATATAATCATAACTTCGACCTCCTTTCCAACCATCGCATCGTGCAACTCTTTGTAAAAAGGTTTGCCTTTATGCATCACATATAGATCAGCAAATTGTTTTTCTGTTAAAGTGATTCTTTTACTACTTAGCAGCTTTAACTTATACGATGTAATTATATTTTTAATCTCATTCGTCCTCGCAATACCACTCGGCTTTATCATGCCAAAAGTTTTCTGCTTTTTCGTACCGGCAATCACACTATTAAATGCACCGATACATAGATATAGACATGTTACGATGAAAGTTATTTTCCTCATTTACAATGAATTACAAAATTAGTGTTTTATATTTCAAGTATTTTTCGATTTTCAGGCTATTTTTCTCATTTTTTTAACTATTTCTCGTTCTCCTCGACTCAGAGTCTTGTTGACATTTTATCAAAAAAAATCAAACATAATCAAACACAATATTATTATATAATGTCAACGTAATAGCTTCGACGCAGAGAGAAAAGGCAAACACGAATTGAACTCTCCGCAAGTGCAATTACTCACAATTACTCACGAATATTCATTAATTTACTCTCATGAAACAATGAAATAAGATAAAATATAATCAGTTATAATAGTGAGTTAATAATAATATGTTTCTCAATCTCAATAGAAGCCGAATGTGCCGTGATTTAATCATTACAGGAATGACAAAGTCTTGTGCCACAGAGCGAAATTCACCGTAAAGATTTCAATACACAACTGCAGGGGCAGTAGGACTCGAACCCACGACCGACGGTTTTGGAGACCGCGACTCTACCAACTGAGCTATACCCCTTCGCTTACTATCACAACACAATGATAGCATCTTACATCTATCATGACTTTTTATTTGCAAGAAGCGACTTTCGATCATCGCAACTCCTAATCTATCGGTAATCGTCATCCGACATCCTTCCGCACATTATTACACTTCTTATCCTTGTCCTTTGCACCAAGTGTTGTTCCCATACCTATTTCTTTCTCACCAATGTATTTTTTATAAGCAGCTTTCTTACTATCATCCATTTTATCTGTAGCAATCACTTTGATACGTTCATTGTCAGTAATAATACCGTTGCAACATTCACGAGTAACATATTTATTACTCAAAAGATCTAATAATTTAATCTTCCCCTCTATGGTTGCCAGTTCTTTATTAATATAAATCGAGCACAAAGTGTTGGTTTTTACGTCCACGATATTTCTATCAGTCTTATTACGTCCTTTAATACCATCAAAAGATTCACCATTACTATATCTTTTTTTACCAATCCCGCTGTTAATGGACGCACAGTATGAAAAGTGATCGTCCTCATGAAGAATCTCCCCCACCAATGACATTTCTCTATTCTTGTCATTTTCATTCTTACCAAGATCAATCTCTTTTGGAGCGTCAGACTGATATTTTTCATCTGTCAAGTTAGTGCCACTACTAATGATAGTCGAGATACATAAATAAGCTGGAACATAGGCTATTTGATTGCCATTTTCATCTGTCTGTTTAAACCGTTCCTTTACTATTTCAACTATTTTGGAGACAACAGTATTCAAGTTTTCACTATCAACAATACGTGTCAAACTCTCTTTGAGTCTACCGCTTAGTTTTGTTTCTTTTTCCACTTGTTCCTCTTGTTTCCCTTCTTCAAAACCTTCCTCCGTATCATAAACAATGTCCTTAATTGCTTTACTAAATGCTTCTCTTTTTGCACAAATAAGTTTTTTCAATTCTGAGTTTTCTAAAATCGATTTTACACAATTATCGACCTTATTGAGAGGGGAAACAATATTTTCGTCAACTTCGGTCTTAAACTTACCACTTTCTACATTATTGCAAATTGCTTCCAGCCCAGTAAATTGGAAAGGTGCTTCATCTTTCCGACGTTCAGTGTTTCTGCTAAATACGCCGGCAAGAAACGACAAGATAGGAATTACACACATCTCGTCAAGCAATGATTTCATTGTATAAAAAACATTAGTCGCATTGCCGAACGAGCCACCCACCTCATCGCTACCACCTTGGAAATTCAAGTTAAAGCCATATTCACAGAATGCTTTATAGTTTGTATAGGCTTTTTTGAATTCTATCATATAACTGTCTGCCTCTTCTGCAGTTCTTTGATTGTTTTTGGCGCCTTGAATCAAGCTATAATAAGCCATAAACAAATTGATCTTTGCGACATTCTTCACGGTATCGTTCGAATTTGTGCACTTTTCAAAACCAAGCTCCCCAATTGTCGACAGCAAGCCATACTTGTCATCATCATATAACTTCGCAAGAGCCTTATCACGTTCTTCATGCTTCCCTTTCGTTTCATTAATTATTTTTTCAAAATCACCTTTTTTATCTTTTCTAATTTTATCCAAACGCTCATTAACCTCTTTTATCTTACTCATTGCAGTAGTTGCATCAACAGGTCTATTTGCTGTATCCGACCCATAGGCTTTAAACTTCCTCATAGAAGCTGTCTTTTCGACAACAAGATTTAAAGGTTCAATCTGTGCTAATGGCATCAATCCTGAATAAACCCAGCAATAATTTGTGTAATCACTGTCAACCTCCTTGTTGTCTCTATTAGCAAGAATGTTTACTGTTTGTTTGCTAACTGGGTCAACTGAGTCTTTGAGTATTTGATCAATTATTCGCCCTCTCTCCTTATCTTCGGAAAAGCTCTTATTCTCCTCGTCGTATTTTACAGCAAAATACTTTTTTACCACTTGCATCAACTCACCTTCGCAGACCATGTTGTTGTAGATGGCACTATTATTACGTTGGCGATTACTAAAATTAGTATTACGGTAGCCACCAGTTTTACTCTGATTAGAATTGCAAAGATTGGTATCAGGTATATTGCAAAGATTGGTATTAGGTGTATTATTATTAACTACGTTAGACTTATTTTGTTGTCGGGACAATCTTCGTTGTTGTTTGTAATATTTGAGAATCTCCTGTTGCTCTTTTATATTCGTAACTAACGACTGTTCTATGGCCTTAGCTATATCTTTTTTGAAATTAGATGTTTCGAGATTAGATGT
>CALCWF010000160.1 GCA_937906355.1 uncultured Rickettsiales bacterium | reverse complement strand
GGCACGACGTATCAGTGTTATTATTTGCGTTCTTGTTTTTTTTAACTCTTTTCTTCTTTTCAACGCCAATCTTAGCTGTTTTGCACGCTCTCTCGAAGGTGCGTCATGTCCTATTGATAGAAAATTTACTAATCCTTTTTCTTGCTCTTTCGAGAGTTCTTGCGTATGAAATATTAGCCGTCCATGTGAAATGCTGTCCTGACCCATAAAATTGTGTCAATTACTTAAATATAATTACTAGTTTAGTATAACAATTTTATCTAAAAAGTAAAGAATAAGAAGACGGAGAGCTGGCAAGAAGAAGACAATTTGAAAAACATGATATATATGCAGTATTATTAATATAAAGAATTGTATAAAGAATGAGTGGGAAATTACATCAAAAGATTGACAGCAAAGACTCGGAGTGATAATATTACAAGATGGATGTGAGATAATATACTTTGCATTTTAGTTTTACAAGACTTACAAGAGAATAATATATATGTTAGCTAAATTTTACGAATGGAATATTAAGAATATATTTTGGGACGTCGATGGAGTTTTGGCGAACCTCAATCATGCGTGTTATTCGTTCATAAAGAATCATCCACAATTTAAGGATCATTTTAAGCAATATTTGTATAAAGATCTCGATAAGGCTTTGCCAGTTGACGAGGAGAATTATGGTTCGATAGAGTTAAAAACACACCCGACACTTGGAGATGAGCTTGACAGAGTGTTTTGTGAGAGCGATGATTATTATTTCGATAGACCGTTATACTACGGAACTAAACAAGTATTGCGAGTCCTAAACGAGAAGGGGTATAATCAATTTATTCTATCGGCAGGATTTAATTTAAAGAAGAAGAAGCGACTGCTTGAAATGCTTTTTTCGGACTTAGATTTTTTGAAGATAGATATAGTTTTGCATGATAAAGACGGGATGCACGCAGGTAGCACAAAGGGAGATAAGATTGTAGATATTTTGAATAAAAATTCTCTTAAAAAAAGTGAGACGACAATTATTGATGATAGAATATACAATATACGTACCGCTCTACAAGTAGGTATACATGCTGTTAGATTTAGGAGTGAGTTTACTACACAAACTCCTGACGACTTAAAAGACGTTCCAGAAGTTAAAAGTATTTGGGAGTTTTTGCGTTAATTAATCAGTGGTTGTTCTCAAATATTTATTGATATTAATGTAATATTGATATACGACTTTACTGCGTAAAGGATACAAGAAATGAGCGTTGATAGTTTGAAAAAAGATAGGCATAAAGTGCACAAATGTGAGACGCATGGAAATAAAATACACAGGATCAGTTTATTTTCAATTTTCCGTCTATCACTAAGTACGCAAATTGTAGTAAGCTTCATCATAGGTGCAATGATCGGTATTGCCCTTAGATATAAACCAGATCTATTTAGCTTTGTTGGTTTGAATGCGATGAGTTTTAGACATCTTGGAGATTTATTTATTAAGATGGTTAAGATGATTGCTATGCCATTAATATTTGCTTGTGTGCTACAATCTGTAATCTCTCTTCGCAGAAAGGCTTCAACCGGCAAAACGGCAGTTTTGACGATAGTTGTTTTTATCTCGATGACGATAATATGTGTCTCGAGCGGTGCTTTGTTTACATCATTTTTTCAACCAGGTGCAAATGTTGCTTTTGATAAAGCTAGTTTTTTTGCCCAGTATAGTGCACAAGAGGGCGTGCCATTGAGTGTTACGGAGGCTAAACAAATTAGTATAGTAGAGTTTCTGTTTAGTGTAGTTCCTAGTAATATTTTCGTATCTTTTTATCATAGTAATTTTCTTCAAATTATTTTCTTTGCTATTCTTTTCGCGATCGGAATATCGAAGGTTGATGAGAAGGGGAATATTTATCGTGGTATAAAGACGCTAGCGAGAATATGTGCTGAAGTCGTCCAAATTGTAATGAAGTTTGCTCCATTCGGGACATTTGGGATTACCGTTTGGTTGGGCGGTTCACAAGATCTTGCGTTATTGAAGTCTATTGGAAAGCTTGTTTGTGTCGACTGGGCTTGTTCTTTTTTCGTTATATATATAGTATTTTCGTTAACAACGATCGTTGTATTACGACTTAAACCGACGCATTTGTGGAAGAAGCTTTTTTCGACTCAATTTATAGCCTTTCTTACTGCGAGTTCAGCGTCTGTGCTTCCGTCTGGCATGAAGATAGCTCGCGAGAGGCTTGGAGTTAGTGAGGAGAAGATAAATTTTATAGCACCTTTTAGTGCGGCGGTCAATTCAAGTGGCGGTGCGATGTATTTTGCAATAATTACCATTTTCATGATTCAACTATTTGATATAAATTTATCGACTCAACAATACATAACATTATTTATGATGTGTGCATTATGCGATTTAGGTGTCGCACCAGTTCCGGGTGGCTCGTTGATTATGCTTGGAAATGTATTTGTTGCCGTTGGCATACCGATCGAGGCGTTATGTATTGCTTTTGCTGTCGACAGAATGCTTGATATGTCTAGGACGTTGGTTAATTTTACCGGAGATATTTACTCGGCGGTTGTTGTTGATAAATTAAGTAATACAATGGATGCAAAAACGTACGCGAAGTAGATTAAGCCTTTACATAAGAATAGTCATCACACCATAATTCTATTATCACTATTTCGATTATTCGAATTTAAATCGTTGTTTGTTGTTCCGTTGTTAACGTATCGTTCGTTTCTTAGTGTTTCTTTGATTGCCGTATATAAGATGCACGAGACGGTAATGGTGACGAGAGTTACGAGCACATACTGTGGAACGATGTCTTTGCATGCTAGTGCGGTAGAGCCGGTTCCTAGACCGACCGCTCCTGTGACGATTGTGTCTATATGCGAGCTTGATTCTTGTTTGGTGGAACTTTCGGTATTCCTAGTTGAGACGTTGTTTATGCTGTTATTTGTATAATTGAGACAGATATTGATGTCGAGCGTCTTGTTTGCATTGTTGCGTTTATAGCTTTTTTTTATGTTAGTTTTACTACCATCTTTGGAGTTGTTTTTTGTTAGTGGTGCATTGTGTAGTGTGCTCACGATACCTGCGTTTATGTCATATTTATGTCGCTGTTGAGCTGGTTCTAGTAATGCGTATGGTTCGTTCGATTTGTCATTGAACTGTGCGTCGTCGATTGTATCTGTTATTTTTCTCATGTTTGGTATTATTGGTTCTTTGATGTTTTTTTGTTCATTCAGTTTATTTGTTAATTTGGCTTGAAGTATTTTGTGCTCTTCTTCTGCTTCCCCCCCCCTTTTTTTCGTTCTCTTTCTTTGTTAATTTCTTCACGTTCCTCGGCGAGCCGTTCGAAAGCTATATCGTATAGTTCGAATCTATTGTTGTAGAATGTATCGTCGAGATAGAAGTTGTCCGCTATATTATCGAGATAATTTTCCCCCACTGATGCAGTAATAGGATTGGTTCTGCTTGTCTCAAACAACAATCTATTTCGGATATTGCGACGGATGTTGCTAAGTATATAATCTTTCTCCCCTTCCGTTAACGGTTTGAGTGGTTTACCATTTTCATCTCTACTTTTCCAAAGCATGAAGTTTATCCAGTTTATTAGGGTTTCTGGTTTGACAAACAGAAATTTTTTTATTTCTTGTTCTATTATTTTTTCTTGACCGTCGAGATAAATCCGTTGTAAAGCTTCAATTGCACTTTTGTGCGAGTTAAGAGTTTTACTAGTGCCGATGATTTTATCTTCTGGCCAATCTATCCTCATTACAGAGTCTATTTTATTATTTTGTGCGTCAACGTGAAACATATAGTTACTGACTTTATCGTCTCCAATTTGAAATAGACATTCAAGTATTGCATCGTCAATTCTTTCTCTTATTGGTATTATGTCTTGACCATCATCTTTGTCTACAATATCGTATGGACGAGTTTTTTTAAACTTAAAAAAGTTGGTAAATTTTAATGGTTCTTCATCATCGCAATGACGGTCGTGCGTTCTATCAATGTAGGCTTTTCCCTGGTCTGTATACTTAAAATCTTTATAACAAAACTTTTCATCTTTTTCGTAGAGGTATTGTGTTCCGTTATCATTTCTATTTACGTTACAACAAAGACCCATCATTGATGGATTATAGTATTTTTGCGGAGGACATCCTTTGAATAGGGAGTAGATAGCATTGTTGATGACGACGTTTCTATTATAGAAAGCACCTTTTTTGTTTCCTCTCTTTGCGTAGACGACCGCTTTTTTACCACCTTCTTTATGACTTTTTACGTTTGCTATATATATTTTTTTTTGTTTGCTGGAATTGTTTAACAACGAATAATCGTCATTGGTAAGCTCTTTGTCTGGATTACTTATTATTCCACGTGTGAAATTTATCAGATTTCGTTTCGCGATTTTGTTTATGTCTTCGTTTGATAAATTTTTGTTGTCTATTTTTGCTCTTTCTCTGAAGAGTCCGAGTAATTGAAACAGTAATACAAATGGAATGCCCTTTTTTTGAGCTATTTTATGAAGTTCATTGTTAAGAACGGACAATTGTCGCAATCCTTGTGGCACATCTGTTCCGGCTTTGTGTAACTCATCTCCAACTTCCATCTTTTCAAGATAGCTGTATTTTAACTTAGCGTTTTCGAATACCTTTGAGAAGTAGCTTCTATTTCCCCAAAATTCTTTTCTGTTTTTCCTGATATTGTTAACTAATCTTTGTCTATAGCCATCTAGGACTTCATTCATGAATTTTTGTCCTGTTGCCGATAGTTGTTCCCTATCGATTTCATATTTATCGATCGATGAACCAGTTTCGAATACCTCGAATATTTGCATGAATTGTTGCAAGTATAGATATGCGTCGTTTTTCGAAATATTAAGTCGCAAGCACTGTCCAGCGTATCTGTCTAATAGTTTTTTATAATCGATGTTGCAACATCTTTCCGCAAAAGAATCGAAAGTATTTTTGAATTTATCAAATTTGTAATATAGCTCTGACACTATCGTTATATCTTTATACTTAGAATAGTATTTTCTCCAACTGTTTAATAAGTTTAAATTATCGGGTCTAGCATCATGCAAATCAGAATAATAAATACCTGCATCGAACATTGAAGGAAAATCAACCATATTTGCCAAATCGATAAAAGATATCTTGCCAGTTTTAGAATTGTACATTTCGTTATCTTCCTTTGTGTCTACAATACCAAACAACATAACGGGTAATTCAATTCTTGTTAAGATTCTTATCACTTCCTTGTAGGAATTTGGATTGCTTGTTTTTAATTTTTCAAGATGAGCAAATACTTCATTATTGATGTTATTACATCTTTTTAAGATGCCAAGAAGTTCATATGTGTCGCTTGACGAATGATCTATAAGCCATGAAATATCCTTTGCATCGGCATTTGACCATACTAACCGATTTTCTTCATCTTTGTGAATTATCGTTGGCGTATGACAAAAAGTCTTAGCAAAGGCTGTGTACATTGCGTATTCAAGACTAGTCGTCCATGTATCGTGATCTTTTGCAAAAAATTTTGTAGTTTGACCTGTATTTTTATTCTTTTTTGTGATTAGATATTTTTGTCCATTCATCCCGCCATATTTCCCAAGACTTTTAGTCTCTCTTGAATGAGTGGCGTTAGGTGCGTGATATATTTCAACTTTTTCGTTGACATCGTCCCAGGAATCGACGGAGGCGGTATCATCGTTAAGTTCGTCTTCTTTGTGCTCCATAGTGAATTTCTGCAAGCAATTGTATCAAAAATGACGGTAGATGCAAGTTTGATAGAAGCGATGTAGCGATATTTTAAGGTTTGGTAAAACGTTCTATGCGTCTATAATGGACGTTAATTCGTGAGTCTTGAAAATAAATAAGTCCTATTAGCATGTTGATGTTGTTTTATGTATGTTAGTATCAGTGAGCTGGAATCATCATATGACGTTGTTGTAATTGGCGGTGGCAACGCCGGAGTTGAGGCTTGCACTGCTTCTGCGAGAGTTGGTGCAAAAACGCTTTTGATTACTTTTTCATATAAAAATCTTGGAGTGTTGTCATGTAATCCATCTATTGGCGGTATTGGTAAGGGAACGGTCGTTCGTGAGATTGACGCTCTTGACGGTATAATGGCAAAAGCGACTGATATGGCGTCTATAAATCGTAAGAATTTGAATGCAAGTAAAGGACCAGCTGTCTGGGGTCCAAGGCATCAGATTGATAGAAAACTTTATCAAGTAGCAATGAGAGAGTTATTACGAGATTACGATAATCTTGATATTGTAGAAAATCAAGTAGTCAAAATATTGACTACAAATACAGATAAAAGAGGTGATGATGACTTTTGCGATAAGAAGGTAGTTGGAGTTGAGCTGGCGAGCGGTGAAGTTATTAAGTGTAAAGCAATAGTTTGCACTACCGGAACGTTTTTGAACGGTATAACGATAAGAGGAACAGAAAGAGTTTCTGCTGGTAGAATAAACGAGCCACCGTCAATAGAGTTGTCGAAATCTTTACGTTCTCTTGAGTTGCAGATGACGAGATTGAAGACCGGAACTCCGTGCAGGCTTGATAAAAATACTATAAATTATTCTACATTAGAAGTTCAAAAAAGCGATACCAGCACGCTTCCAATGTCTTATATGGATGAGAATATCGATATACGACAATTAGATTGCTATATAACGTATACAAATGCGAAGAGTCATCAAATAATACATGATGGTTGGGATAGAATTCCCGCTGTAAATGGAGATATTAAGTATAATGGTCCGCGTTATTGTCCGTCGATCGAGACAAAGATCCAGAGATTTAGCAATCATTTACGACATCAAATATTCCTTGAACCAGAAGGGTTAGATAGCGAATTAGTTTATCCTAATGGAATATCGACGTCGATGCCAAGAGACATGCAAGATGCCTTTATTGCTACGATAAAGGGTCTTGAAAATGCAAAAATTATACAGTATGGCTATGCAATTGAATATGATTTTGTTGATCCGAGAGAGGTGAAACATACTCTTGAATGCAAGAAGATAGCTGGATTATTCTTAGCTGGACAGATTATAGGAACGACTGGCTACGAGGAAGCTGGTGGTCTTGGTATTGTTGCTGGTATCAACGCAGGTTTGCTTGCCGTTTGCAACGATATATGTAAGCGAGATAGTTATAAAGAGTTTGCACTTGCGAGAAATGATGCTTATATAGGAATAATGATTGACGATATTACTACAATTGGCGTTGGTGCCGAGCCTTATAGACTTTTCACGTCTCGTTCTGAGTATCGTCTTGTATGTAGAGCAGATAATGCAGATTTTCGTTTAACGAAGTTAGGACGAGAATATGGCGTTGTTAATGACGACAGATGGAAACGTTTTTTGTTATTGGAGACAGAATGCGAGAGAACAAAAAAGATTTTACTGAACGTCAAGCACTCTCCGCAAGAATGGAAAAAGCTCGAGATAGATGTTAATCAAGATGGATTAATTAGAAACGCGTATGAGCTGTTAAGTTATCCTAAAATGGATACACATAGAATATTAGATACGTGCGGTTTTGTGTGCGATAACGATAAGAATACGTGTAAAAACACGAAAAAGGCACTCATATCTCGTCGAGCAAAAGAGAATATATTATACGATGCTTTATATGAAAAATATGCTGTTCGACAGATCTCGAATATAGAGGAGATGCGACAAAATCAGACTATCAAGATACCAATGAGCTTTAACTACAAATCAGTTGGTTGTCTATCTAACGAAGAAGTAGAGAAGTTGCAGGCGTCACGCCCGGAAACGATATATCAAGCGAGTAGAATTCCGGGCATCACACCGGCGAGCGTGTTAGCTATCTTAGAGAAGATAAAGAAGTAGCACAAGAGTAAAATTATCTTATTTTATAAAAATGTAATTGTTCGTGAAAATAGGATCTCTTTGGAATCAAAAGATGAAATTATAGATTCTATTTACAGCTCCTGTGTTGTTTTCGATAAATTGCGTTCCGTTGGCGATTAATTTGTTTTTTGTGGCTGTGTTATTTAAATATTCAAGCATGTCTTCGTATAAAAATTTTGTTTGAACGATAGCGTTATTGTTGAGTAATGCGTCAACCAAGTCTCGACACTTGTTGCAATGTTGCCCGATGAACGTCAATTTTGAAAATGCAATTGGTTCGATTGGATTATGTCCGCCAATATTTTCAGCAAAACTACCACATACAACGGCTGTATTACATATATAATACATATACATCAATACTCCGATTTCGTCGACAATGATTACGTCGCTTGTGTAGTTATTGTTATAATCTAAATCTGACCAAATTGTCGTTGATAGTCCGTTATTGTGTGTTATTTCTGCGAGTTTGTAGCAGTCCTCAACGTATCTTGGAACGAATATTGCAATACAATCTAATTTTCTAGCTATCATTGTATACTGCCAAACTAGATGGAAAAACTCTTCTTTATGAATTGAGCCGAAAACAATTATATGCTTGCCGTTATACATTTGTTGCAACAATTTACACTTCACGACAGGAGATATATTTTGTCTATCTATTATACTATTTGTTTGATTTTGTTTGCTACTTTTTTTACATGAATTTTCACTATCATTTTTTACTCCTATTTTCTTTGAATCTTGCAGACTGTTATTTATTTTATTCTGTTTTAGATTATCGAGATTGTAGGCGTTTTTCGTGAACTTTTTTACTACGTCATTTCTTATTTCGATTGTCGTGTCGATCTTCAAATTCCCAAAGCATTTTATATTAGCTTTATCGTCGCTGAGAACATGAAACTTATTAGCTTCTACGTCGCTAGATGCAAATATATAAGTATACTTCACTAAGACACCCCTTATGTACCATTTGATTTTTTTCCATCTATTAAAGCTATTATTTGACATTCTTGCATTTAGTAGATATACAGGGATATCTGATTTGGATAAATAGTTGACTATATTTGGGAATATTTCTGATTCTACGAAGAACACTTTTTTAGGTCTCCAAGTTTTTAGAAATCTTTTAACGTATCTTATCGAAGGATAGGGATTATATTGATGCACTGCATTATGTGGTAATCTGGTTCTAATCAAATTAGCAGATGTCGTTGTTGTCGTCGTAAAGATGACAAACCAACCGTGTTTACATAGCTTTTTTGTAAATTCCAACACAGATAAACTTTCGCCAATACTAACGGCGTGCACCCATGCAGTTTTAATTTCTCTTTTTTCTTTTGCACATTCTTTTTTATACTCTTGTAACGATAATTTTACATTTTTGTCTACCAAAAAGCCAAATCTTTCTTTTACAGAACCAATTTCTTCTTTTTTTTGTTTCAGTCTAACGAGTGATACAATTTTCCAAAACATAGTATCTTATCGAAGATTTTGTAAATAAATTTCAAGTGTATATTACAACTTCGATTATCGATTATCAATAATGACAGTTGTTTAAGCGTTTGAATGTTGTAGACTTATTATCACAGTAAGACGCTCTTTCTTGCGAAGTGCAATATCTGTCCGTTATTATCTTCTGATAGACCTAAACATGCTATATTGCTTAATTCTAGTCCGTTGTTATGTTGTGTAAAGAATTTATTGATTAATTGGCGTAGATTGCCTTCCGTAAATCTTATTTTGCTAACATCTATTTCTTCATTTGCGATACTATGTTTTCCGGACAGATCTATATATTGCAATTTTTTGACTGCAAAATCCTTATACTGTTCTGATTTTAGAATCAAAACGGCAATAATTAATAGTTGCACTTTTTCTCCACTGATTTCTTGTGCGTTTTTTGGCGGTTCTCCCGTTTTATAGTCGTATATATATATATGTTTATTTTTGTTATCGATTTCTATTCTATCGGCTTTTGCTCTTACTTCAATTCCATCGAATGTGCTTGAGAAACTTTTTTCGACAAATACTTCTACGTTCCGTTTTTTTGCACTCATTTCCAATGAAATTGCTATATTTGATATTAATGCAATCTTTTCTTCCAAGAATTTATCCATTTTAATTCCAAAGTTTTTCATCACATCATCTACCGTTTGTTTATATATTTCGTGCATAAGATTATCATCGCAGGTTTCGTTGAATGAAAGTTTCATGCATTTAAAGGTGAATGTCCTCATCACTTCGTGCACGAGTATTCCATAGGTTTTTATATCAATGCATTCTTGCCAATTATCGAGTGGTTTAAGTCCAAGAATTTTTTCGACAAAAAACAAATATGGATTGTTATTTAGTAAACGAATTCCGCTTGTTGGCGATAGACTGATCGCTACGTCTTTTACATTTTCTATACTTTGTTGCAATGGTTCCTGAAGATTGTTGTTATTATTTGTTAAAATTTTTGATACGTCATTAATTATGACGGCTATACGTGTATTGATATCGTCATGTTTGTCGAGTGCTGAATTATCGACATTAGCACTTTGTATTTCATCGTTAATATTCGCGATGAAACCAATAAGTGTCTCCGTAATCTCGTGAATGATGCTCCATTTTTTCTTCGAGTTTTCGTTATAACTATATTCTTCTATTATTTCTAATAAATTATCGAAAGAAGTTAATCTATAACTATTTTTTCTTAGAATATTGACCTCAAAATCTTGCACTAGATCGTCGTTTTTTAATGTTTCTTTGAAAACTAAACTTAGTAAAGAAAGAAATTTTTCTATATTGAAAATGGCGTTTCTACCATCTTCTATTAATTGCAGAACCAATGATATTTCTGTTTTTAACATGTCGTCATTGTGCGACAATGTATCGTCGTCGTGTGCATTTATATGCTTATCGACATCTATTGTCGATTTTTCGTTATTTTCAATCGACTCTTTATTTACTGACCCTTTATTTGTCGTCATTTTGTATAATCTATATTGACGATGAGTATTATAACTTTCAATCAAAACATTGTAAAATACTATTAATTGAAACGGTTCTTGTAATTACACTTCATTGACTACGTCGTTGCCATTACAATCAATTAGATTGATATTATGCTTACGCAGTGTTTGATTACATTTTTTTTTGAATTGCGACAGTCATCACTTCGAACATTTTTGTCATTCTATCTATTAGACCTTGCATTCCGTCATATAGAATATTGACGTTTGTTTTTAAATCGTTTATGCTTTTTGTTATAGATGCATTGTTGTTATCTACAATCTCTTGTGTTTTTTGTAAGATTTTTTCTTCCAATTGCGAGTTATTATTAGTATTTGTCGATATGCTAGATACGCAATTTTCGCTGTAATTGCTATTCTTATAGCACATAATTTTTGTTGCCTGATTACATATAACTTGTTCGCCAGTTGAATCAGTTGGTCCGTTATTGTCGCTGTAATTAATGATAATATTGTTATTATTAGAGTTATCGTTGATTTCTTTCTTTTTTTCATTTTTTTCGTTTAGTCGCTTTTCTATATTGTTTGTTTTCATTTTCTCCCACACGTTTTTGAAGATAGAATTGAACGATTTGACGACGCTAACAAAGTAACCAATGAAACTGACTTTGGCTTGTTTTCTGCTATTCTCGCTCTCATCTTGATATGCCTGATACACAACATCTGTATTTTCTTTGTTTTTTTCGTCTAAGTTTTCTACATCGAGTCCTAAATCTCCATTTTTTCTACTACTAATTTTCAAAATTGTTCTTGCCCCCGATGTATATGGCTCGGAATATTTATCTTTGTTTCTGGCGTAATAGTAATGGTAGTCGCATAGTATATTACTATTACTCATATCTCTTTCAAGACTATCGCCATTGATGCTATTTTCATAGTTGCTATTTTCGTTCAAACCACTTCCCCTGTTGCAATAAGCAAGACTATTGGCAGTTTTTAACTCCATATCCGCAAACATGTTTACAATGTCGCTATCCAGATAGTCGTTTTTTGTATTTGCTTCTTTTCTTCGTTTTTTATTTTTTAAATCGAGCATTGTTGCTATTGTGAGCAACGTGGCTACGGCGATGAGTAGTATGGTGGAAGAGTTTATATCTACAAAATTTAGAAAGTTGTATTGAATGTATAGCGATATAGCGACTGTCGTTGACGCTATCGTGGCACAAATGGCACAATAGCAACATACAAACTTTGTGATTCGATGATTTAACAACATATTTATTATGTACGAAGTTATCATTGTATAGATACCGACATAACAAACGACATCGTAACCAGAAACCAGCGATTCTAAATAGTGAACATTTGAAAACATAATGCAACGATTAAAAGATCAAAACCAAAAAAAACAGTTGCATTAAATCTAAGTTTTTAACTCGTTTAATGTAAAAAAGAAATATCTACACTAATCTATATAGATTGTCTTCGTATTTGTCAAGATGGCTATGAAATATTATGCTATGATTAAAATATTACTTGATTATTAAAATAACACAATAGCAAGAATTTATGCTTGTTCTTAAAATTAATGTAAGTATATAAATATTGTCTTGATTGTAAAATACAATTATTTGTAATCATCTTATGTGTAAAGTTATATCTTTTTTTTCAAATAAAGGTGGAACTGGCAAAACGACTTTAACATATAACATCGGTGCTGATTTATCCTTTAATCATGAAAAAAAGTATTAGTTATAGATGCGGATAGCCAAATGAACTTGACCACAAGTATGTTTGGTTTAAGCGATACAATAGAATATAGTGAAGAAAATAATAAAAAATGGAAAGAATATTTAGAAAAATATTTATCTTTTGTTGATTACATAGATGACAATAAAGAAAAAACTATATTTAATTATCAAAAAGATCGTAAAGATAACAAAGAAGAAATAGATTTGTTTAATAAAAAACAAGATATTATTTTTGAGTTATTGATCGCCGATGAAGAATATTTTGATTTTGAAAATATCATAAACTCTTATTTGAGAGATTTTAATTTAAAAAAAGAGGCAACAAAGTATTTTAGCAGAATTGCTAACAAGATTAAAGAATTGTCAAAAAAATACGATTTTATTTTAATTGATTGTTCGCCAAGTGCCAGTAGTGTATTGAATGCTCTTTTGTGTTATCATCAGATTATTTTATATGTCCACTCAGATGCGATTTTTTTTCATACCAATCTATCGGCAAAATGAAAAGAATTGTAGATAATTGGGAAAATTTATTTAAATATTTTCAAACAGACGAATATAAAAATTGTATAGATATGAAAGAAAAATTTATTGGTATAATTGTTAGCGAAACCAAAAAAATAATAAAACAATAAATAAACAAAGAAATATTTCACAATCATCTCAAGCGTGGGTTGAAAGTGTAAATAAGAGTATTAAAAGCTATACATCAAGTGTTATTGGTAGGGCAAGGTCTATTGAAGAAAAGGAATTTAACAACATTTTTACAGACGCGACACCTTTTATAATAACTGACAAAACTTGTGATTATACATTGGTTCTTAAAAATATTATAGACAAAGCAGGAATACCTTTAGTGTTGTTAGATGGGACAATATCACAAAAATTTTATAAAAACAAAAATGGTTCTGGTAGAAATATATTAAACGAAACAACTTATAAAGAAAATCTTGATCAATATAAACGAGCTATCAGTTTTATTAGCGAAGGCTTAATAAAATTAAAACAATCCAACTAAATTACATTTTCAAAACACACTCTCCTCTTTTTAATATCCGCAACTCTATAATAACCTTGTAATTGTAATAATTGGTTAAAAGTGTCTATTTTGTCTCTAAACTCTCTAAAATAATTAACATAATTATTTAAATACTTTGTTGCGACTCCATTAAATCTAATCATAAACTTTTTCAAACCACTATGAAAACTATTTATTGTATTCATATGTATTATTTTATTGTCTTGAATTTGTGGTTTTCCAAACTTTAATTGTTTTAATTTCACATCTTTTAGTTTTCTATAACTATGTTCTCTATCGGTGATTAAAACACTATTTTCTTTTATTCTATACTGTAAAATCATTGTTTGTTCCGTTCCAATATGTCCGTAGCAAACTGGTTTATTAAATGAGTGTTTATTTCTATCTATCGCAGTAAGAACAACAACTTTTTTCTTCTTATTGTAAGAATAGCAACTATATCCTCTTTTTCTTGGTTTTCTATTTGTTATATTCTTATTTCCTTTTTGGCTCTCCTCAAAAAATGTCTCATCTGCTTCTACTATTCCATCAAGCTTATCGTGATTATCAAAGTTTTTCATAACCTCTAATATTTTATGTCTCCAATAAAAAGCAGTTGGATAAGATATTTTTTTATTCATTTTTTCAACTATTTTTCTTAATGATAAACCTTGTGAAAATAATTCAATGTATTCTTGCCACAATTCTATTGTCTTTCTTGTGTGAAAGAATATTGTATTTGTTTTTGATGAATAGTTTTTACCACAATTATTACATCTAAATTGTTGTGCTTTGCCAGTTCTTCCGTTTTTACAAATCTTATTTGATTGACAATAAGGGCACTGATAATTGTTTTCTAACTTTAATAAAATTAAATGCTCTTTTGCTTTATTGTTTTCAATATTACACAATCTTATCAATTCTAATCTTTGCTCTTCTGTTGCATATTTTAAAAATTCTTGAATTTCTTTTAAGTTTGTCATATATTTTATACTTTATTTTAAAATAAAAAGATTATAAAAATCAAGTAATATTTTAATCATAGCAAAATATTATGTTATATTTGTTTGACCGTAGTTAACGCTACCATAAGATTCTATGAAAGAAAGCATCATTTGTTATCCGAACATATTGTAGGATTGTAGATTCCCGTGGAAGTTTTTGTTTTTAGTCGATGGAGTTTTTTGCATTTTTGTCAGCACCATATCAATACCGAGTGGTTCTTTTTTACAGAGAAAAACACCGATTATGTGCAGAATGATACCAATAATGAAAACTTTAAAGTTTGACGTCATTATGAATAATAAAACCGTTATGAAGCCTTCGAACGAGAAATATGCAAATGTTACTCCTGCTATTAGTGCTGGTCTCGTGAGCCCCAAGAATAGTGCATCTGTTTGTAATAGTCCTAGACCGGCATTAGAAGACATACTATATTCTGATTAAACGTTGAACTATCAATTACGCATTTATTATATCCTATTTTTCGATTTATGCAAATATTAAAATCTCAATCGTTCTGCGTCTCTATCTATAATGGCGATTATCAATTATGGCACTCTTTGTGCGACCTTCGTGTATATCACTAATACATTATTATATGCTCTGTTTATCGAAAATGTTATCGGGTAGATGGCTTATTATTGCGTTTCTTGCTTTACCGGTAATTGCATAGTTTAGCCATATGTTATTAACTTGTGACGATTTTGTTACAAAAATAGATATTTTATCGCCACTGTGGATTATGTGATCCATACCGACATGCTGACCGTTCACGACGGCGTAGTCAAAATATAGTCCAACTTCCTCGTCAACTGCAAACGCAAAATCTAATACTGTCGATTTATATGGTAGTTCTAATACATTTCCGCTTTGAGTGAAAGCTATTACTCTTCTTTCTACAATTTCGGTTTTTGCATCAGCTAACGCTGTATCGATATTGCTTTCTTGTAGTATTTTCAATACTCGGTTTATCCATGAAGCACGCAAATATTTCATTCTTTCTGACTGGGACAAATTTTGCTTATATTTCCAGTGTGAGGCTATTCCAAATTCGTCCTCATCGTGCATTGCTTGCGTTCTTATCTGAATGTCGACTACGTGTCCGCGAGGTCCCATTATCTTTGTATGTAAAGATCTGTAACCGTTGCTTTTTGGGATACTTATATAGTCTTTAAATTTGCCGGGTATTGCGTTATATGTTGTATGAATAGCACCAAGTGCTTTATAGCAGTCTTCTCGCGTATTAACGACAATTCTAAAAGCTATTATATCTGATACTTCCTCGAATTGTAAATCGTTCTTTTTCATTTTTATCCATACAGAGTAGGGCATTTTTTCTCGTCCGAAAACGTTTGCCTCGATGTGAAATTTTTGCAAGGTTGCCCGCAGTTCTAGCGTTATGTCTCTAATCAAATTCGTCGATTGAAAATCGTCGCGTAGTTTCGCGATTTTCTTCGCAATTTCCGTGTATTCACTCGGATAAAGTGTTTTAAACGATATATCTTGTAACTCATTTTTGATTCTTTGCAGACCTATTCTTTCCGCCAAAGGTGCGTAGATTTCAAGTGTTTCTAGTGAGATTTCCTTTTGTTTCTCCGGACTTTGAAATTCAATTGTCCTCATGTTATGCACTCTATCGCATAATTTTACTATTAATACTCTTATGTCTTTTGAGAGAGCTAGGAAAAGTTTACGGAAATTCTCTACCTGTCTTATCTGTTTTTTTTGGAACTTTATTTTTTCAAGCTTCGTTACACCGTCGATTACGTTTGCGACTTCTTGTGAGAATAAGTTCGCTATATCTTCTTTTGTATATTTTGTGTCTTCAATGACGTCGTGCAATAATGCCGATACAATAGATACTTCGTCTATATTCAAGTGCGAGACCTCCAAAGCAACGGTTATTGGATGAACTACGTAAGGCTCACCAGATTTACGAACTTGATCTTTGTGAGCATAGTAGCAAAAGTCGTATGCTCTGCTGATTTGATCGAGCTGAAAATCAGGGTTTTCCTTTGCGATAATTTTAAGAAACGATACTTTATCCATTATCATGGTAAAATCAGAAAATCTACACTATTAAAAGTAGTATAAAAGTTATTTTGTCAAGCTTTTATTGAATTTATAAAGATAAAAAATCTAATTAAAACAATGTCTTATCGGTGTCTCTAAATGATGTCCAGTCATCACACCATAATTCTATTATCACTATTTCGATTATTCGAATTTAAATCGTTGTTTGTTGTTCCGTTGTTAACGTATCGTTCGTTTCTTAGTGTTTCTTTGATTGCCGTATATAAGATGCACGAGACGGTAATGGTGACGAGAGTTACGAGCACATACTGTGGAACGATGTCTTTGCATGCTAGTGCGGTAGAGCCGGTTCCTAGACCGACCGCTCCTGTGACGATTGTGTCTATATGCGAGCTTGATTCTTGTTTGGTGGAACTTTCGGTATTCCTAGTTGAGACGTTGTTTATGCTGTTATTTGTATAATTGAGACAGATATTGATGTCGAGCGTCTTGTTTGCATTGTTGCGTTTATAGCTTTTTTTTATGTTAGTTTTACTACCATCTTTGGAGTTGTTTTTTGTTAGTGGTGCATTGTGTAGTGTGCTCACGATACCTGCGTTTATGTCATATTTATGTCGCTGTTGAGCTGGTTCTAGTAATGCGTATGGTTCGTTCGATTTGTCATTGAACTGTGCGTCGTCGATTGTATCTGTTATTTTTCTCATGTTTGGTATTATTGGTTCTTTGATGTTTTTTTGTTCATTCAGTTTATTTGTTAATTTGGCTTGAAGTATTTTGTGCTCTTCTTCTGCTTCCCCCCCCCTTTTTTTCGTTCTCTTTCTTTGTTAATTTCTTCACGTTCCTCGGCGAGCCGTTCGAAAGCTATATCGTATAGTTCGAATCTATTGTTGTAGAATGTATCGTCGAGATAGAAGTTGTCCGCTATATTATCGAGATAATTTTCCCCCACTGATGCAGTAATAGGATTGGTTCTGCTTGTCTCAAACAACAATCTATTTCGGATATTGCGACGGATGTTGCTAAGTATATAATCTTTCTCCCCTTCCGTTAACGGTTTGAGTGGTTTACCATTTTCATCTCTACTTTTCCAAAGCATGAAGTTTATCCAGTTTATTAGGGTTTCTGGTTTGACAAACAGAAATTTTTTTATTTCTTGTTCTATTATTTTTTCTTGACCGTCGAGATAAATCCGTTGTAAAGCTTCAATTGCACTTTTGTGCGAGTTAAGAGTTTTACTAGTGCCGATGATTTTATCTTCTGGCCAATCTATCCTCATTACAGAGTCTATTTTATTATTTTGTGCGTCAACGTGAAACATATAGTTACTGACTTTATCGTCTCCAATTTGAAATAGACATTCAAGTATTGCATCGTCAATTCTTTCTCTTATTGGTATTATGTCTTGACCATCATCTTTGTCTACAATATCGTATGGACGAGTTTTTTTAAACTTAAAAAAGTTGGTAAATTTTAATGGTTCTTCATCATCGCAATGACGGTCGTGCGTTCTATCAATGTAGGCTTTTCCCTGGTCTGTATACTTAAAATCTTTATAACAAAACTTTTCATCTTTTTCGTAGAGGTATTGTGTTCCGTTATCATTTCTATTTACGTTACAACAAAGACCCATCATTGATGGATTATAGTATTTTTGCGGAGGACATCCTTTGAATAGGGAGTAGATAGCATTGTTGATGACGACGTTTCTATTATAGAAAGCACCTTTTTTGTTTCCTCTCTTTGCGTAGACGACCGCTTTTTTACCACCTTCTTTATGACTTTTTACGTTTGCTATATATATTTTTTTTTGTTTGCTGGAATTGTTTAACAACGAATAATCGTCATTGGTAAGCTCTTTGTCTGGATTACTTATTATTCCACGTGTGAAATTTATCAGATTTCGTTTCGCGATTTTGTTTATGTCTTCGTTTGATAAATTTTTGTTGTCTATTTTTGCTCTTTCTCTGAAGAGTCCGAGTAATTGAAACAGTAATACAAATGGAATGCCCTTTTTTTGAGCTATTTTATGAAGTTCATTGTTAAGAACGGACAATTGTCGCAATCCTTGTGGCACATCTGTTCCGGCTTTGTGTAACTCATCTCCAACTTCCATCTTTTCAAGATAGCTGTATTTTAACTTAGCGTTTTCGAATACCTTTGAGAAGTAGCTTCTATTTCCCCAAAATTCTTTTCTGTTTTTCCTGATATTGTTAACTAATCTTTGTCTATAGCCATCTAGGACTTCATTCATGAATTTTTGTCCTGTTGCCGATAGTTGTTCCCTATCGATTTCATATTTATCGATCGATGAACCAGTTTCGAATACCTCGAATATTTGCATGAATTGTTGCAAGTATAGATATGCGTCGTTTTTCGAAATATTAAGTCGCAAGCACTGTCCAGCGTATCTGTCTAATAGTTTTTTATAATCGATGTTGCAACATCTTTCCGCAAAAGAATCGAAAGTATTTTTGAATTTATCAAATTTGTAATATAGCTCTGACACTATCGTTATATCTTTATACTTAGAATAGTATTTTCTCCAACTGTTTAATAAGTTTAAATTATCGGGTCTAGCATCATGCAAATCAGAATAATAAATACCTGCATCGAACATTGAAGGAAAATCAACCATATTTGCCAAATCGATAAAAGATATCTTGCCAGTTTTAGAATTGTACATTTCGTTATCTTCCTTTGTGTCTACAATACCAAACAACATAACGGGTAATTCAATTCTTGTTAAGATTCTTATCACTTCCTTGTAGGAATTTGGATTGCTTGTTTTTAATTTTTCAAGATGAGCAAATACTTCATTATTGATGTTATTACATCTTTTTAAGATGCCAAGAAGTTCATATGTGTCGCTTGACGAATGATCTATAAGCCATGAAATATCCTTTGCATCGGCATTTGACCATACTAACCGATTTTCTTCATCTTTGTGAATTATCGTTGGCGTATGACAAAAAGTCTTAGCAAAGGCTGTGTACATTGCGTATTCAAGACTAGTCGTCCATGTATCGTGATCTTTTGCAAAAAATTTTGTAGTTTGACCTGTATTTTTATTCTTTTTTGTGATTAGATATTTTTGTCCATTCATCCCGCCATATTTCCCAAGACTTTTAGTCTCTCTTGAATGAGTGGCGTTAGGTGCGTGATATATTTCAACTTTTTCGTTGACATCGTCCCAGGAATCGACGGAGGCGGTATCATCGTTAAGTTCGTCTTCTTTGTGCTCCATAGTGAATTTCTGCAAGCAATTGTATCAAAAATGACGGTAGATGCAAGTTTGATGAGAGAGTCGCTATATATGTGCCGTGCACTTTACGAATCAATAAAGCAATTAAATGTATCGGATATCAAATATGACAGTGCAAAATTATAGTATAAGCTAATGACCGAGCCGTTTGTTTGTGTTCGTATTTTTTGTATTGTTAATCTTGTTAAAGATGACGCTAGTTAAAACGTATAATAGCATCATCTGATTTTATTTTTTTATCGATTAAATAAAAACACACTGTGCTACATATGGAAAATAACGTAACTTGACAGATTAAAAATTGCCAATTAAGGCGATCTGTAATTATATATTGTGCAAGCGTTTTTGTGCCGAAAAATATAATGCCGAGCATGATGTAATGTCTAATTTTAACATTACAATCATGTATTTTTCTTATTTTTAAATAAAACAAACTCGCAAAACAAAACGATATTGCATTAATTCCAGCCGGAAAAGATAAAACGACATCGTAAGCTAAACAACAAATTATTGAGAATAATGCAAATCTGACGTCTTTGAAGTTTGATACGTTTGAAATATAATGAATTATTGCGAAAAACACGACGGATACACACGATATTGCTATATAGCCATAATGCAAAAAGTCGACAAAAGCTATCATCGCGATGATAAATATCGGTAAAGAATAAATAATTAACCTCACGGGCGTGTTTATATTTGCATAAATATAAGATGCAATTTTTTCGATTTGTTTAAAAGATATATTTTAGCTAAGACTCGCTTTCTGTATTCTCTTATATTTTTGTCCAACAATACGTCGAAGTTGTCAACGATTATCGAATGTTTTTTACAGCGATTGCACTTAGTGTGGAGTTTTTATATTGAAAATTATTTTTAATATTATTATTATCATCTTTCTCTTCAGATTTACTAATTGTATAATCATCAAAATTATCATCTGAAATTCTATAATCTAAATTTGAACTTTGTCTATGATTCGAATAATTACCATCTGAAGCTCTAT
>CALCWF010000159.1 GCA_937906355.1 uncultured Rickettsiales bacterium | reverse complement strand
ACAATAGATCAAATAGTAGAACAGGAAGGCAAAAAGTTGATGGTTATAATGAACCCACCTTATCAAAGAAGAAATGGTGAAAACACAGCAATAACATTTTTCAACAAAGTTTGTAAATTAAACCCAGAGACGATTGGGTTTTATTATCAAACGGAGAGTTTTCTGAGATCAGAAATTGATGTCTATATTCAATCAAAATATAAGATTGTTTCTCATATAATGTCAAATGCAAAGACAACATTTTTGTTGAGTGAATGGCCAATTTCACAAATCATTTTTGACAAACACAAAGGCACAAAAATTGACAAAGATGCAATAAAGGTTGATAGATACGAATACTACGAAAAACCTGATACATTCGATTTTATAAAGACTTATACTTATAACAACAAACCGAATTTGATTAAAGAAATTGAGAAGAAGATAAAAGAAAATTCTGGTGGGTTGGTGCTGGGTCAGTGGAGTTATTTGACTTATGTTCTTGTTATTGGAAATGGAGGAAAAGAAAAACCAAATAAAATTACAACTGAAAATCTAAAATATTGTTTATTATCAAAAGGATTAAATTTTTGTTCTCATCAAAAATGGTTTGAACAAAATCGTGATGTATTTAAAGGAGAAGTTAAAAATATTAAAGAAGATTTATTTAATAATTGTATTATGTTTTCATTATTTTATAAAAATAATCAATTTGAAAATAAACCAAAACAAAAACTTAGAAACTACATCATGCCCTACACGGCAGAAGAGTTAGGTTGTGAAAAAAATGATTTGAACGTTTTAATTGGTAATGATTTAACAGGAAAAGTTGAGTTTGATTTTAGAGAATGGCTTCATCAATTCAACTTTTCACAAGAAGCAAAAGATTTATACAATTCAGCACTTGAAATATTTAGATGGTATCATTCAACAGGAAATTATGTAAATTGTGGATTTCAAAAAAGTGTTAGTGCTGATTTTAATGATAGTTGGTTTGATATTACAAAAGCAATAATGGATAAAATTGAATTTCAAGAATATAAAGGTAAAAAAGACACAAGAATAAATAAGGTCAAAACAACCAAGGGCACGATTGGTTTTGGCAGAGATACATACAAAAAGAAGGTTGACAAACAATTTTGGTCGATATTTGAAAACTTTTTTGATGCAAGAGACATTTTGGCAAGAAAAATTAACAAACAACTTGTAGATAATGGTTTATTGTTGTGGGAAAGGGAGAATATTTATTGATTCTATTCTGTCTAATTCTATTCTGTCGTTTCATTATTTAATCATTTAATCATTTCATCATTTCGTCGATTTTCGTTTTGTCTTTCGTTTTGTCGTTTGTATTTCTATTCGATCTGCGTCGATAGATGCTACTTGTTTTTCTTGCTTTTAATGTAAGTAGTTGCTATTTTCATGCATCATTGTATGAGAGTTGTTTTATTTTTTCTGTCGTCTTTAATCACTTTCTCGTTTTGCAATGCTGGTGTTAATATAGGCAGTCTCGCACATGCAGATGATTACGCTGGTTTTGCTTACAGTGTGAAGCAAGAGTTCGATGACGTTAACGACGTCAATGATGTTAATGACGTGAATCAGAAGAACAAAAAGAATAATCTCCCTGAGAGAGAGAATAATAATAGCGTATCGAAAATGGCAGATGGCAGTGAGTTCGATTTTGCTGGAACGTTGCAGGCTAACTATATTAATTTCGCACAAGACAGATACAACAATAACGACTATATTGACGCTTACTACTTCAAAACCAAGGCAATGAAGATAAAGAACTATAAGATAATTATTCCCGCGAATCCATACTCATTTGGTATAATACCTGACGATATAGAACAATTTCTCGTCGCTCGTGAACAGTTGAGAAATGTATCTATCAACTCTATAATAAACTCAAACGACGGCGTCGTCCTTGCTGATAGTTATATAGCGTTTGATTGCTGGCTCGAGGCCTTTGAGGAGGGGAATTCTAATGAGCGTTTAGAACGGTGCAGAGATCGTCTATTAGACAATATGAAGGCGATGCGACTTTCACTTCTATCTCAGGGCTACAATTTATTCACGATGACGACGAAGGAGAACTTAATTTTAAACAATAGAGCTACAAGCTGTGAGAGCTGTTCGTTTTACAGAAAAGGTCTATACTGCAATGCTCTATACTTCGAACCAGATAGTGTAAAAATGATTGATAAGATGAATATTGTCGTGAAGAGATTGCAACGTAAGATGACGTATTTTTCTAGCTCGACAATCACTATTTTATACTACAAAAACGCGATCGGATTTAGTAAAAAACTATCAGATAAACGAATTAACGTTATCAAAAATCTGATATATAATACATTAGTGAAAGACAATCCAATTAAACCAGTCGTTAAGATGACTCCGATAACTTTATCAAAAAACAATTCTCAAAAAAGAGTATATCGTGATGCGATAACCGTCTGCGTCAGTGGCAACGAGTGATTAAGAAGAGTGATTGAATTTTGTTCGTCGCTTTTGTCGTTGTTTCGTGTCAAGAAAAAAAAATTACTTTTTTTATCAAAAAGACTTTAATTTTAAATTTTGATTCTATCTATATAAGTGACACGAGTTTAATGTTGTCTACAAACTTATAGCACAAGTTTTTAGCGACGACCTATTTTTTATATTTTCCTTTTTATAGTGTCAATTTAGTTTCGAGTATTATAAAATGGGGGATATAGGTAGAGTGTCTACGCTGAGAAACAGCGTTGTTTATCGTAACGATAGTGTTATCGCGAGTGAGGTGTTGACTGAATTGTCAACAGATGGTAGTTTTTGCATCAATCAAAAGCTTAACGCTTTCGTTCATTCAAAATTGAAATCAGATATTGGTATCAGGAAGTATCTTTATCATATACAGAATGCTGTATTTACGGTCGTAAATAAGAATATATTGGCTGTTATAAGCGACGACAGGGAGTATATAGAGAGAATTCGAGAACGATACGATTCTCGTATTTGTAAAATCGTGTATAGCACATGGAAAAAGGCCAATGTTTCAGTTAAATATTATTATATAACCGTCGACAGTCATGGAGACGGCAAGGAGAGATTGAATGAGCTGACACAAGAAAAGGCTTTTGTAGAGAAACCAGCTTCTGAGATTATATATTTCAATGAACGTTTACATAAGCAAACATTTGATAATTTTGTCTCTTCTGAGGAGAATTTGACTGCACTGGAAGTATGTCAATCGATAGTTTGTTATTCCACAAAAGAACTCGTTGGCGAAGGTTCGATTATATTTTTATACGGTGAAACAAGCACCGGTAAGACTCATCTTGTTAATGCAATGTATAATTTCTATCGCGAAAAGGGTGGTAAGATTTTCAGTATTTCTGCAACTAGTTTTCTACGTCAATACGTTGATGCTGTTCGAAAACAAGAAAGTTTTGCGTTTAGAGATGATATATTGAAGAACGAAATTATAATAATCGATGACGTCGATGATTTAGTTGGAAAGAATGGCACGTTGCACGAGCTACGAAAACTAGTTGCAATAGCCGTTGAAAACAAGAAGTATATAATTCTAACATCTAAGAATGCACCAAACGTATTGTCTGAAAGGGGAAATGATTTTAGGACAATATTATCAAATGCAGTTTCGTTGAAGCTAAAAACACAACAAGATGCTTTGAAGTCGAATATCGCGATGAATTATATATGTGAGAAAAACATGAATGTTCCGATTTCTATTGTGAAAGATTTAATTGTGAATCTAAATTGTAATTCGCGTGAGTTGAAAAATTACATTAAGAAGCTTGCGATTATGCAGTCTATACACAAATTCGAACTAAACGCAAGTTTAGCTTTACAGATTTTGTCTGACGATTTGGAGAAGCGTTCTGATGAGAAGGTCGTTTATACAAATGAAGAAATTATAGACGTTGTGGCGAAATATTACGGTTTATCATTGTGCGATCTTAGTTCTAAGATTAAATGTGCAAAAGTCTGTCGTGCACGAGATATTGCCATGTATTTAATGAGACAACTTAATAGTGCAAATTTTCAAGAGATAGGGAGAGTCTTGAATAGGAATCATTCAACGGTTATATCCGGAATCAAGCACGTAGATGCGTGGTTAGAGAATGACAAAAAACTACCAGCAGAGTTGGCTGATATAAAGTCAAAATTGAAGAAATAGCAGTCTAATTAATCTAATTAAGATATTACTTTTTCTAGTATAACGCTAGCAAAATTCATTCCAGCATCGTCGGTTGTTGATACGTAAAAAGATATATTCTTTTTAAATTCATCTAAATCCATATAATTGAAATCGTACATCATATTGACGATGTGCATAAGTTTATCCGTCACCTCGATAGACGGCATATGTATATAGTTATGGCATAAGATTATATCTTTGAAATGCAAAGGTGAGCCATTTATTAATCCGCAACCAATGGCCTTACTTACCGCCTCTTTGACCGCCCAGCGTTTTGCTAAGAAATGAATTATATCATTGCTGTTTTTTGGAAAATCAGCAAGTTCGCGATCCGAGATCACTTTGTTGACGAATCTATTGCCAAACTTCTTATACGCTTTCTCTATTCGTCGCGAGTCAACAATATCTATTCCATGTCCGAGTATCACAATACAAGCAAGTATTTACGTCTATTGTAAATATAATAAGCAAGAATCTAACAGAAAATAGCAATCTCGATAAAAACTATCTATATAATTTGCTCGTGTTAAGTGTGTATATAACTTGAAAATAAAAAAATGATATATGCCTTATTTACATTATTATGGGCGTTCTAAACTTACTCGATATTTTTCTTGGCGATGCTAATAAGCGTAAGCTTAAAAAGTACGAGTCAAGAGTCAAAGAGATTAATAGTTTAGAGTCAAAAATTCAAGCGTTGAGCGACGAAGAGTTGCGTGCAGAAACGGATGAGTTCAGACAAAAAATTCAAATAGCTATAAGTAAAAAGATAAGGAAAGATAGTATTATACATACCGACGAAAACGAGACGAACGATGATGGTCGTGATAAGAAAGAAAAGTGTAAAGAGAAGAAAAAAGGGAAAGATAATGACGACATCGGCACTTTGAATGACGATAAATTGAGAGAGATCGAGAGCGAAATTATAAAAAAAGAATTAGATGAAATCTTACCAGAGGCATTTGCTGTCGTGAGAGAGGCTTCAAGGAGAGTGCTTGGAATGAGACATTTCGATGTTCAGTTGATAGGTGGTATGATTTTACATGATGGTTCTATCGCTGAAATGAAAACAGGAGAAGGTAAAACATTTGTTGCGATTCTACCTGCTTATCTTAATGCACTAAGCGGACGTGGAGTTCATATAATCACGGTCAACGATTATCTAGTTAAACGTGATAGCGAATGGATGGGAAAGGTTTTCGAGTTTTTAGGTTTATCTGTTGGTTGCGTTGTCGAGAGTACGCCACAAGAGGACAGAAAAGCAGAATACGCGAAGGATATAACTTATGCTACAAACAACGAACTTGGCTTTGATTACTTACGTGATAACATGAAGGTCACTTTGGATGATATGGTTCTTGTTAATCGAGGTTTTAATTTCGTAATAGTCGACGAAGTTGATTCCATACTGATCGACGAGTCCAGGACGCCTTTGATAATTTCTGGTCCAACAACACACGATCCTAGACTTTATGTAGCAGTTGATAAGATAGTCAGTCAACTCGAACGATCTGACTATGAAATTGACGAGAAGCATAAGAACGTTCAGTTGACGGACAGCGGTAATACTCATGTTGAGGATTTACTGCATAAGACACAAATTTTGCCAAAGGAAGAAGAGCTCTATAGTTCTAACTCGATCGCTTTGCTTAATTTTATTTTACAATCTTTGCGTGCACATACACTATTTAAAAATGGCGTTGATTATATAGTGAAGGATGGACAGGCGATGATCATTGATGAGTTCACGGGCAGAATAATGGACGGAAGACGTTATAGCGATGGATTGCATCAGGCGATTGAAGCGAAGGAGCATTTGCAGATAGCACCAGAGAATCAGACATTAGCTTCAATAACGTATCAAAATTTCTTCCGCATGTATGATAAGTTAAGCGGAATGACCGGAACCGCAAAAACAGAGGCGGCTGAATTTTTCGACATCTACAAGTTGTCGATAGTGTCGGTTCCTACAAATAAAAAAGTTTGCAGACAAGATCTTGACGATCTGGTTTTCAAGAATGAAAACGAGAAGTTTGAAGCGATAGTGGGGACCGTGAGAGAGGCTAACAAGATAGGACAACCGGTTTTGATCGGAACGGTGAGTATTGAAAAGTCCGAAGCTTTATCGGAGTTATTGAAGAAAGCAAAGATAAAACATAATCTTTTGAATGCAAAACATCACGAGAAAGAAGCGGAAATAATAGCAGAGGCTGGGAGACTCGGTGCTGTTACGATAGCGACAAACATGGCTGGTCGTGGAACTGATATAATGCTCGGTGGTAATATCCAAAAGGAAACAGATAAAATGATTGCAAAGGCTGTGTTGGAAAATCAATCAAAATTGGAAAAGGCAAACAAGACTACGAATGAAAAGACAAAGGAAAATATATTGAAGAAAGTTGCTACTGTCGATGCTGAAAAAATAGCCGAGGAGGTGAGGTTGAAACATAAAAAGGAATATGAGGACGTCGTGAAAGCCGGCGGTTTGTTCGTTATCGGCTCTGAGAGACACGAGAGTAGGAGGATTGATAATCAATTGATTGGTCGTTCCGGTCGTCAAGGTGATCCGGGTAAGACTCAATTCTATTTATCTTTGCACGACGATCTACTACGTATATTCGGTGGTGATAGAATTGATGCCTTTTTGTCGAAGTTCGGCTTTAAGGGCGGTGAGGCTATGAATCATCCGATGCTGAATAATATAATCAATAAGTCGCAGAAGAAGATAGAGTTGTATCATTATGAAGTGAGAAAAAATCTATTGAAGTACGATGATATAATAAACGAGCAACGCAAAATTATATACGAACAACGAATGAGTTTTGTTAAGTCGAATAATATTAGTAATATTTTCAAACAGATAGTGAATGACGTTAATACCGATGTAGTTTCGAATGCGACGGAGAATGATAAAGTTGATCCAAAGAGATTGAAAGAGTTGTTATCTAACGCGTATTTTATACCAAAATCAAAAATGGATTTTGTTCGTTATGACGTTGAAAGCATAAATAAATATTGTCTGTTTGTCTACTCGAATAAGTATTTTAATATAGACTTTGAGACGTTGACAGAGATACAACGACGCGTAATGCTACAAACGCTTGATGAGTGTTGGCGAGAACATTTGTATTTTCTGGATCATATAAAGGAAAGTATTCACTTACAAGCATACGCTCACACAGATCCGTTCAATGAATACAAATTTGAGAGTTATAAACTCATGCAAAAGACTATGAACGACTTTATCTATATTGTTGTAAAAAGATTATTCAATCTCTCTATCGAGATAAATGATAAAGACGATAAGCAGTAAGAGAAGAGAATGGCTAATGAGGAGTTCTGATAGCTCTTATCGTTAGACAAATGCCGACAATAAACATTGGAATTGATAATATTCATAAACATGATCAAGAGCTTTTTGACTATGCTATCAGCAAGTTAGAAAAACTTGAAAATATTACCATTTATAATAAAGTTAACTTGCCTAATGATCTACTTAGTATTAATAAAATTCATCAGTACT
>CALCWF010000158.1 GCA_937906355.1 uncultured Rickettsiales bacterium | reverse complement strand
CGGTGAATTCACGAACTCTGTCTTCCATTCCGAACTGACGGAAATATTCTCTTCCTTTTTCTATGGACATAACTATCCCTCTTTTACTTGAGAATTATCTTGTTGAAGTTTTTCTTACCGCGCTTGAGAACAACGCCGCATTTAAGCTCGTCCGCGGTGAAAACCTTTGCTATATCGGTAATTTTTACGTCGTCAGCATTAACGCCGCCCTGCTGAATATTTCTGCGGGCATCGGACTTGGATGCGCAAAGGCCGGTTTTTACAAGTGCGGTCATAATATCCATGACCCCGTCAACGAGGTCGGCATCAGATATCTCGGTGCAGGGCATATTCTGACTGTCGCCGGCGCCGCCGAAAAGCGCTTTTGCAGAAGCTTCGGCTTTCTTTGCCTCTTCTTCCTTTTTTGCCTTTTTCATTCCTCTCATCAAAAGCGACACACCACTGTCGTTTATCTCAGGCTTCTTCTTGTCTGCTTCTTTTTTGACGTCTTTCGTCTTCTCGTCGTTCGCTTCAAAAGCTTCTTTTGAAAACATCTTTCTAATCTTATCATCACCTATATTTAACTCATGAAGCATATCTTGAAGGACGCGTGCTTCTTTTGGAGAGAACTTTTCAATCTCCTTATAGTCTATACCCATCTTATCAAGTATATCACATATGATGCCTTCTTTTGAATTACGAGATAACATGTTGAAGACTTTGAGAGCTTCTATTTCGTCTTTAACTTTGTTAATCACATCATTATTTGTATATCCGGCTTGTGGACTATTTTTGACTTCTTCTAGGGTTTTAATTACTTCTGCTACTTCTGAATTAGCTTTTCCTTTGAGACCTTTATTTTTAATGAATCCGCACAACTTATCTAATAGTTCAGGTGTTATCCTACTTTTAAACTCACGTTTTTCATAATCTCCTTCTTCAAGCGTAAGAACGTCACCACTTACAAAACTACACTCCTTTTCATTGCTAAAGGAGCTTTCGGTGTTGATAGAACTGCAGGTCATATCCTCAATACATCGCTTAGCGTCATTGCTTGCCTCTATTTTACTGGTATTTAATTCGTTATTCTCAAATTCACCAATTGTATATTTATTCCTTCCCGAATTAATAGTTAAACAACTGTATTCAGTGTTGCCTTGTTTATTTTTTTTCTCGCCAATAACGATCACTACCTTATTTCTACTACTATCTTGCTTTACTTTCTTAGCATCAATTTTATGAAATTTAACAATACAACCAATGCTACTGCCAGTTTTATCGACCTGTAAACGATTAAACATATTATTAATATTTTTGTCCCCGTTCTTCGTGCAATTAAGTATATTGTTAGTTTGCTCCGTCTCCCATGAACTGTATAATACATATTCAGCCTTATTACGTAATTCATTAAAAACAGACAACCCTTTTTGAAAGAAGTTAATTTTCTTCATTAACGTTATAATTTTTTCTCTGACTTTTCTCTCTCCAATATTACCCAACATGTCTTCTTCGGTAATTTCTCTTGCATCACCGAGATACTGTGTTTTCAGTTTATTAATCATTTCTCTTTCTTTTTTGTCTGATAGACCCAATGGGATATCTCCTTTTTTTTTATTAAATTCTTCACATTCTTCACATGCCACACACGCTTCTTGATATCTTTTATCAAGCTCATGTCTCGCTTGATCAATATAACAAAAAATAGGTTCATTTCTGTTTGTTGGCAACTTTTTTACCTCTTCCATGAGGCATTCATACAATTTGGTTATTTTTTTCGAAAGATCTGAAAAATTAGAATTTTCGTCGATCTCTTTAACATCGATGCACGTCATTAATTTTGCCTCTACCCCTCGCGATTCCACAATTTTTCTAAAAACACTAAGAATTTTTTCATCATCCCAACCCACAAAGTCCATTGCTCTTCTCGTAAGAGGGTCGTTCCGTAAGAAAAACAACAAACTATCGTCATCCATATCTTTTAATTTGATACTACTTACATCGCCTGATGTGCTAGATTTGTTTTGATTGCGTTTGCTATTATAGCTTTCCATAAAAAAAACATTAAAACAGTTAATTATATCATTTTCAAAAACAAAGACAAGTTAAAAAATTTTGTCTGTCAGACCTTTTTCTTTTGATATATTGTCTCTATATACGTGACAAATTTTTTGCTATCTTATTTCTATTTTATTTTAAGAAGAAACTTCGATCAAAAACATCGAAATTATACGATATATCGAACAACATGGAAATATCTTTTTTTGTTTCTTTTATATAGAGCACATTTGGCGAAAGCGTTAAAAATGTTGCAAACATTAATTTTTTTGTTATTGCATAATAGAAACCAATGCCAATATATATCAGATTTTCCTTTGCAATATAATCAAAAGTATTTCTCGCTCCACCTTGTATTGCATGATTTTTCGTGTAAGCGTAGTATGTATACATCATTATATATGACAAAAAACTCCATTTTTCATTAATATATTTCAATATATTTTCTAATCTAAAGTCATCATAAAAAGC
>CALCWF010000157.1 GCA_937906355.1 uncultured Rickettsiales bacterium | reverse complement strand
CTTCAACGTCTTGAACTTACTCGACTTCGCGTAATCAACTATTATCTTCTTACCTATCTTATCAGCATCATAACTATGCATAGGTTGTCCGTAAGCAAACATTATATAATTAAGTATATCAACAATAATGCCATTAGAACCACAACCATTCACGGCAAGTCTCTTCAATATAAACTTCGGCGTCTTCACGTTAACATTCAGTCCTCTTATCTCACGACAAAAATACTTACAATTATCAATCTTCACATCTACCGAATGCGTATTCGCAATAATCTTGTTTGAATTGCAACTGTCGGTATTATTATTAGCACCTTTTATATAATCTAATTCACAATATGTACTTCTCAAACGTCCAAAATCACACGCACTAAGATCTCTCGCTATTCCATATACACTCGCCACATCGCCTCTATTCGGCGTTATCGATATCTCGATCGGATACTTATCTAAAATCTTACACTCCTTCGTAATCAATTCGCCAACTTTGCAATTCCCGTCAAGCTCCATTATCCCCTCATGATCGTCGCTAAGTCCCAACTCTCTCTCAGAACATATCATACCACAACTATCGACACCTCGTATCTTCGTCTTCTTTATCCTAAAATCGCCATACGGAATATAAGCACCGATCAAGGCTAGGGCTACCTTGATGCCCTTTCTAGCATTAGGAGCACCACATACAATCTGATAAATCTCTTTTCCGTCGCTAACCTTACAAACGTGCAAATGATCTGAATCTGGATGATTCTCGCACTCTACTATCTCGGCTACAACGATCTTATCGTATATAGACTCATCTGAAACAGAGTTCTCTACTTCGAGACCTATTTGACTCAGCTTATTCGCAATTTCACTTACCGTCTTCGTCGTATCGAGATAGTCTCTCAACCATTCAAGCGTAAAAAACATATAAAAAACAATCAAACTTCAACTATAACAGATTGAATATAGCACACGTCATGAGTACAATAATTGATGCTATCGAGATAAAGCATTATCGGATAGTCTAATCATTTCTATTATGCCCTTCTTCGCTTCGTCGAATATCGTCTCGACGCCAATCTTAGGGGTCATATAAAATGGAACAGTAATTATCTTGTTCTCCTCATCGACACAAACCTCACCAGCTCTTCTAACCTCATAGCGATTACAGTATTTCTCTATAACGTCCTTCGTGTAATATCCGGCATCAATCATGATCTTTACACCCGTCAACGAACCATTAACAAGAATTGACGCCATACATCCGGCAAAAATAGGCTTATTCTGCGAATGAAATTCTTTAATAACGTCCTTTATCTCACTACGAACAGTATATCCAGAATCCTTCGCACAACTCTTTCCATCGCATATTATAAAATCACTGAAAGTAGTTCCCGTTCCATAACCGCCTGGAAACACAAGACCGTCGAATCGATCTACGTCTAACTTACCAAGATCGAGAACATTACCATGATTAAGTCTCATTGCCTCCGCCAACATATTCCTCTTCTCGCTCGTTTGACTCATTCCATTTGCATGAATAACATACCTCTGATTCTCGTTAA
>CALCWF010000156.1 GCA_937906355.1 uncultured Rickettsiales bacterium | reverse complement strand
CATTCAAAAAGACAAAAGATGATCGTGTGTTTGTTTCTGTTGTAGCGGAGTAGTGAGATTGGCTTCTTCTTTTACTTGATTCAGTTTAATCCATCTATTATTAGATAAATCAAAACTTGACTTTTATATAGTCAAAAGTCTTTTTTACTGTCGTTTTAATGAAAACTTATAAAACGTTAAATGTTAAAGTTAGAGATATTGGAAAAAAGAGCATGACAAAGACTCTTTTGAAAAACAATATTGTTCCAGGCGTTATTTATTTAAAAGATGGTGGCTCTCTTTGCGTATCAACTGATATAAAACAATTAACAGCAGTTGTTGACGATCCATCTGCAATGACCCGTATTTACGACGTTAAAAGTGAGGACAAAAATATGTCCTGCATTTTGAAGGAAATACAATTTAATCCCGCATTAGATCTACCAAGGAGTTTCGACTTAATGGAAGTAAAAGACGGCGATGTCGTCAAAGTTAATGTTCCATTAAAAGTTTTGAATAAAGAAATTTGTCCTGGCGTTAAAAACGGAGGCGACATATATATGTTAGTATATAACGTCGATTTACGCTGTAAAGTTGAGAATATACCTTATGCAATAGAAATTGATGTAAAAGATTGCAATATTGGAAAAAAATTCTTCCTTTCCGACATAAAACTTCCAGAAGGGTGTAAAATGATTAACAATACAATTTTATTACGTGTTGCCGGAAAGAGAGTCATAAAGGAGGTCGAGGAAACTAAGACTGATGAAGCTACTGCGACAACAATGACCGATACGACAGCTACCAGTGCTACTATCACGCAAGATGCCGGAGCACAATCAGCGGACAAGGCTACTGTGGCAGAGAAATAATGAAAAGAGTGATTTATCATTTTCATAAATATGGTTTTCGTATTAATTATAGTATTGATTGCATTGACGTTTGGTTTTGTGTTTGCGAGACTTGACAGTTTGACAAAAGCCTGTAAAATGTTAGAAAATGACATTAAGCGAATACAAAAAGACATTGATAATTCTAACGAAAAGCATCGGTAAGTGTATAACAGCTTGCAATAACAGGCTTATTGCTTCTTTTTTATTATTTTTTTTCTTTTTCGCCGATCAATCTTTTGCAGAAGTAGTAGAAACAACGAGTGAAATATATAGAGTTGCCGAAACAAATGGAATTGCGGTAGCGATATGTAAAGCAATAGACATGGGAACCGTCTTGATGGTTCCACTTTTTGCCACAATGTTCGTAATCCTCGGCTATGGTGCATTTCAAGGACAACTTAAATGGTCTGTTTTTGTCACTTTTGGCATCGGAATGGCGGCATTTAAAGGAGCGGAAAATATCCTAGAATTCTTTATGCCAAATATGGGACTCAAAAACGGTTGCAAGTGTGCCATACAGAGAAGTATAAGAGACAAAAACGGCGTTGTCAAAACGTTGCCAACGGGGTTAAATTATGATTGCACCGAAGGACTAGACGATTACAATAACGAGCATTAACACATTAATTTTAATCTCACGCCTTGCTGGCTGTCAGAAATTCATGATTGCTTAAATATTGTTGAGATCGACTGGTTGTTTATTACGCAATAAACTTACCTTTTTCACTTTTAGTAAAGTTATAATCGATGGATCGGGATTTTCCATTGCGAAATCAAAAGCTGTTTTCTTTGTAATTGGATTAACAATCAATGGATCGCCTCCTAAACTAATCATCAATTTTAATGTATCCGCATTGCACGTTTTTGACGCATACATTAATGCAGTATTACCTTGTTTGTCTCGCAAGTTTGAATCCGCACCGCCCATCATCAATGAGTACATCGCTACATTATCTCCATTGGATGCCGCTAAGTGAATAGGTGCAAAACCTTCATTGTTCATTTGATTTGGACTTGCTCCTTCTGATAGCAACATGGCAATCAATGATTGATTTCTACGAGCTATTGCGTGCATAAGCAATGTATTGCCGTTTTCATCTGTGAAATCTGTTTTACCAAATTCATTAATTAAGGCACGAGCAATCTGAATCGCATTTGGACTACCTAAGTTATCAAAAACCTGACTAATAACATGAGATTCAAACACAGCCGGCTTTAAATGTTTATTATTTTTATCGTAACTAACTTGTGAAATATTTTGTGGTTGATATTGTGTTCTCTTGTCGCTACTTTGTCGTTGCATCGGCATCGGAGCACCAATATTTTTAGCCTGTATTTGTTTTGTTATCAACGAATCATTATTTACTATATTGTTGTCATTTTTGTTATCTTCTAATACAGAATCAAAGTCGTCCTCATCGAGATCGTTAGTTATGTTCCTTTTGTCAAAACCATCAATATCTTTTTTAACTCCCCGTCTATTCCTTTTATTTTCCTTAACATTCTTTTTCTTCATATTATCGTTATTCTTGCTTGCACTTATTTTGTCTACTTTATCTATTTTGTTATCTGCTTTCTTGTTGCTAATTCGTTTATCTTCTCCAACTGTTGTCGCATACATATTTCCTAATCGTTTAGCCACATTTGATTTCAAAGCGTCATTATTGTTTGTTTTTTTAAAACTATCAGCATGTATATTGCTAACGTTAAAATTGCTTTGCATATCGGTACCAACGCTACTACCGTGCTTATCGTTATTTGTAATATAGAAATTCTTAATGCTTGTATCATTATCCGCATCATCCATATAAGCAACAAAGTTAGAATTAAAGTCGTGTATGTCCTTCATATTTTCCCTCTGCTCATTATCTAAAAAAGAGGTCGATTGTCTATTTGTTCGCGTATTAGCAATTCGTGCAACCTCCTTGGCGAAAAGGACAAAATTTTCACGATTATTCACGTTTTCATCCGCCTTTCTAAGCATTCTTGAAATTTCAAAATCACCATCGTTAGAGACTGACCGTCTATTATCATTTGATTTGATCACCGGAATTGATGGTATTACATTCAGTACATCGTCTCTTTGTTTTTGAGGGTAGCGATCTGCATTTATAAAACGTCTGGTTGAACGTTTATAAAGATTGAGATCTGCCGTATCATCTTCAATATTATCACTAAATAAATTAGAATTTGTATTATTTCTTTCGGATTTAGCAATAATTTGCTCGTCTTGATTATCATTTTTTTGTTGCCGGCTACCTTCTTTTGAAAGTTCGGTCTTATCGTTCTCAGTGACAATTTTACTTTTCCTATTTTTTACATCAAAAACGTTGTCTTCTATTTTTTCTCCTGTTTTTCTATTAAAAACAACTCCATTTATCGAGTAATTATCGTCTTGCTCTGCTATATCGGTTTTTTTTTCATCACTTTCATTGGCATTTCTATCGCTCCCTATTTGTTTATTATTCTTGTCTCCTGCGTTATCGGATAAACGATTTTCATATATACCATCTGCTCTTTCTTTTTGTATTATTTTTTCAATTTCCACCTCTGAAACGTGAGCATCTTGTAGCTGTTTTCTCCTTTTTCTCTCAGCGTATATCCCTCTTGCGATTCGTAAATTTTGCTCTGTTTCTTTGTAATTCGATGCTCTGTCCCAATCTATCATTCCATCGAACTTCTCTACAACAACTTCTGCTCTTGACTGCATATCGATAAAACTCACGAATTCTGAAAAAAATACCAAAATCGTTAATGGATATATTGCACTTTTGATGAAACAAAACGCCCGCTTTAATTTATTAATCATAAGATCTACAATTTAAACTAAAACAGCTAATGCGTTCCTATAGATTTGGACGTGGGAGAAGTAGGATTTGAACCTACGAACTCATTACGAGGACAGATTTACAGTCTGTTGCCATTGACCGCTCGGCCATTCTCCCTACACTCTATTTGCTCTCCGTATGTTAATAAAAGTCAAGACGGGCATCGAGATTGTCATATCAACATATGTTTTGATTGGTTCAATAATATTGATGTTCAATATATTTCCAAACAACATTACACGCACGATCAATATTTTTGTTGCATCATAGAGTGCAAAATTGTCATAGAGTACAAAATTGATATTCTATCGAGATACCGTTAATTATTAATTTACCAAAATCTAACGTCCCGCTACGTATCGCCGGAGAAGACCCGCCACCACTATCGATAAAAGTATACTTACTCGGCAACTTCATCATCGAGTATAATAAAGTATACGCAATATTAAGCTTCGCGGTCTTATTAACCAACATTGAAAAGCCAATGCTTCCTTTCACGATAGGCATAACAAAATCTGAACCAATTGTCGAACCCATCGACCATCCATATCCAATACCAATTCCTAAACCTATAAAACCAACGAGTTTGTCATCAAAAAAGGCACGTTGATAGTAGTTATTAACTCCTAGTGTCATTAAATGGACGCTTAAATCTTTCTTAGAAACATTGAGATTTTTAGTCTGATCGTATTGTTGAAAATCCTTAATTTTCCCAGCTAGAATCGGTAAATATCCAAGTTCAAATTCCCAACGCCAAACTTTGAATTGATCGCTACCAACGGCAATAAAAAACGACGGCATTATGTGAAATTCTGCGTTTGCCGAAAAAATACCTTTTGTAACAAGACCACTTGCCGTATTTGTCGTTTCTTCTACACGAACTGACGATTGCATAGGATACATAAGCATCAGTTTCAAAGACGTATATGGCCCAATAACATCCATTGGTTTCTTATCTTTGATTACTATCCACTTATCCAAGAAAGACTTTGCGTCCGTTCTTTTTGGCATTTGCGTGTTATCATCTACTGATACAGTATTATTGATAAGACGACGCCTTTTGCTCGCCCTTTCCATTTTTTCTATTTCATCCTGCTTTTCTATATCAAGCTGTTCTGCATATAGCTCGTTAAGATTTTTCTCATGTGTCCTATTAACATCATCTAAACTCACTTTATAATCATCATTTTTTTTAGAGCTATCTGTATATTTTTTACTCATTTTTTTCTTATACGGGCTATCAACCTCATAAAATTCGAATCCATAAGATATCTTATACGAAAATATAAACGATTGAATCACGCATATAATTATGATCACTTTGTGCAATGTATTGATAAAATTCAAACAACGATTCGCGGTCATACAAGATTATTACGTTCAGGTATATACTGATTTTATATATTGTCAATAAAGTCTAAAATTTTATCAATACCCTCTATCTCGTATCCAATGTCTAAGACTTCTATTTTCATTTCAGAACACAAATCCTTTGGCAACTTTACAAAATCCTTGTTCGTTGTTATTATTCTATCTGCTCCGATTTTTAGAGCTCGTTTTTTAACATACTTAATTTTGCGTTTACTATAAACAACATGATCTTCAAAGCTAACACTGCCAACAACATTGATATGATTATTCCTCAGCGTATTAATAAATTTCGAGTTTTCCCCAATACCGGAAAAAGCAAAATAACTACTATCTTTATCGTGCTTACTTTTTACAACAACTTTCGCTTTTAGCACTTTACTTCTATCTATATATTCTATTAATGTATCAATTTGATCCTCAACCTTATCGTCATTGTAATCGGTTATAATAGCAAAATCTGCTTTCTCTAATGAAGAAAATTTATATCTCAGAGAACCTGACGGTAAAATATATCCATTACCAATAAAAAAATTACCGTCAAACACGGCAATCGTCACGTCTTTGTGTATACTGTTATCAAAATAACCATCGTCACAAATCGCCAAATCATAATCGTTACGTTCAGCCTTGTCTCTCTCGTTTACGATAAAAACGTCAGCAATCTCACTCAGTAATAACGTCTCGTCTCCGACGCTCCTTGGATCGAAAAGTTCTCTATGTTGATACGGAACGATAAAATCTCTCTCTGTTTTTCGACCATATCCCTTTGATATATAGCAAAGATTATACTTCTTCGATAAAATTCTTCCAAGTTCAATACAAATTGGCGTTTTACCAGCTCCGCCGACCACCAAGTTACCAATACATATTGTTTTTCTACAAATTTTTTTCCTCTTCTTGGGACTAAAATTAATAAGAAAAAAACACATCGTGTATAGCCAAGAAAACGGCAATAGCAACTTTGATAGTAAACCTTTTTTATAGAAGAATTTTGGTTTTTTTCCAAAAAACATACAAAAAACAAAAACTTGGAATAGTTATTTTTAGTTATTTATTTTCAACGAAAATATTATATACAGCTGTCGTTAATTACATTTTCTCACATCGCGTGTCGTCTATATTTTCACGATATTCACGTCCACCAACTCACACTATTTTAGCTTAAAAATAAACTTCCTTTTCTTACCTAAACTAAGTTCTTTACTCTCGAAACTACTTCTATCATTAAAGTGAAACGAAAAGTTTTTATCAACGACGTTATTATCGATCTTGACGCCACCTTGATCTATCAATCTCCTCGCCTCTCCATTAGATTTACACAAATCATTTTTAACTAACACATCGATAATACTTTGACCGTCCTCAACAAATGCTTCATTTATAACTTCACGATTTGTAGCCTTCTTCGCCTCTTCTTCGCCACGACAGATCTTGGTAGCCTCAAAGGCCAATATCTCTTTGATCGAATTTAGTTCCTCGTATTTTAACTTTGAATATTCCTCAATCTTTTCGAGAGAAATGTCTGTAAATATCTTCAAAAACCTAATAACATCATCATCGGAGCAGTCTCTAAAATATTGAAAGTAATCATAACTTGAAAGTTTGTCGCTTCTCAACCATACGGCACCATTGACAGATTTACCCATTTTTGTTCCATCGCTTTTTGTCAATAACGGCATCGTGACGCCAAACACGTCAACATCGTTTTCGTTTGCAACTTTACGTTCCTCTATGCTCTTCTTTCTTATTAATTCACATCCTTGAAGAATATTGCCCCATTGATCAGAACCGCCAACCTGAACGTTACACCCAAAATACTTATTCAAATAATAAAAATCATATCCTTGAATTAACATATAATTAAACTCGAAGAACGTTAACGGAAGATTGCTATCTAGACGCTGTCTAACGAAATCCATATTTATCATCTTATTGATTGTAAAATGAATACCAACCTCTCTGAGAAATTTGACATAGTTTATATCCAATAACCATGTTGCATTATCGATAATCATCAAGTTATCTACAAACTCGCCTTCTTTTTGTTTCTCTAAGTCTCTATTAAAGATCTGACTAATGCATCGCAAAATCCCGGCTTTATTTATGGCAATTTGCTCGTCTGTCAGCATCTTTCTCATCTCATTTTTGAAGCTCGGGTCACCGATTTTTGTCGTTCCGCCACCAAGAATTATAATGACTCTATGTCCTGCTTGCAATAATCTACGCATAAACATTAACGGCATCAAATGCCCGACGTGCAAGCTATCAGCTGTTAGGTCTGTCCCAACATAGAACGTTTGTTG
>CALCWF010000155.1 GCA_937906355.1 uncultured Rickettsiales bacterium | reverse complement strand
ATATAAGCTTTCGATAGAGAGAAAAAAAGAGAGAAAAAGAAGTGAAGATGATAAATAGCGATCATATATAAGGACGAGTATAAGATGGGAGATAGAGATAGATTTGTCGTATTTGATGCCGTGATAGCGACGATGATTGTAGGACAAAACTTGACAATTAACATTTAATAAGAACTTATAGAGTGGCGTTTGGGGATGTAGTTCAATTGGTTAGAGCACTGCCCTGTCACGGCAGAAGTTGCGAGTTCGAGCCTCGTCATCCCCGCCACTATCAATAATCTCGATGAATAATCTCGATGAAGCGTCGTCGATAGACGCGGTCTGTTATAAGTTATAATTTTAAATCTTGAGCGATTAAGAGAGTCGTATTGTATGAGCCTGACGAGAATCGATAAAGATACATTTAGAGCGAGAGCTAAGAATATGAGAGATAGACTTAATAGTATTGATATATTGTCCGCGATATGCGACAAAATAAAGCAATTGAGAGAGTATAGAATAGCGAGCGACGTAATGATGTTCTATCCTCTTAATTCTGAGATTAGTCTTTTGCCTTTATTTGATAGTGAAGATTGCGAATATGGAAATATCGAAAAAAATATCGAAATTGAAAGTAAAAACACGACTAACGACAGTTTGGTTGTGATTAGCGATAAGAGATTTTATCTTCCGAGAGTTATTGGCGAAGATATTGTGCCGTGTCCTTTTGACAAGAACGATATACTACGTAGTGGAGCATTTAACGTTATGGAACCGACGACGATTGCGGTAGATAAAACAGTTTTGAATATTGCTTTTATCCCTGCTCTTGCAGTAGATGCGAGATTTAACAGACTTGGATACGGGAAAGGATTTTATGATAGGTTTCTTAGGAATTTTGACGGTTTACGAGTTGTCCCGATAGCTGATGATTTGATATTTGACGATATTCCGCACGATGAATTAGACGAGAGAGTTGATATTATAGTATCTGAAAAACGCATCTTGAGAAGATAGATTGCATTTTATAAACGACGTCTTTTTCAGTTAGTTGTATTATTTGTCGTTGTTATTTTTTGAGTTTTTTTTGATTATCTCATTTGTTCATTTTTTGTTTTTTGTTTTTGATTAATTTGTTTTTGTTTATTTTTTGTCGAATATGAAGATCTATAGTAGACGTGATTTTGAGAAGATGAAGATAGCAGGACATTTGACGGCGACTGTTTTGAATGCGTTAGATGATTTTATAAAGGTCGGAACGACGACGCAGGAGATTGACGATTTTTGCGTCGAGATGATAAGGAAAGGTGGCGGAACACCGGCGTGTTTAGGATACAATGGATACCCGAAGAATGTATGTACGTCCGTGAATGATGTTGTATGTCATGGTATTCCTGACGAGAATGAGAAATTGAAAGACGGAGATATAATAAATGTGGACGTGACTACGATTGTAGACGGATACTACGGGGATGCCAGCAAGATGTATATGATTGGAGATTTGTTTTCAGAGAAGAGTGAGAGGAGTAAAAAGGAGAACGAATACAGCGAGAGGAAAAGACTAGTTCAAGTGACTAAGGAGTGTTTAGATATAGGGATTAAGGTAGCCAAGCCGGGGAATAATATCCTTGATATAGGTAGAAAAATTCAGGAACATGCAGAGAAGAATGGTTTCTCGGTTGTTCGTGATTATTGTGGTCATGGTTGCGGTAAGGTATTTCACGACGAACCGACGGTTTTACATTTTTTACCGCCTCTTTTACAGAGAAGATATTTCGATGTTACTATTAAACCTGGGATGATATTCACTATTGAGCCGATGATAAATATTGGAGACTGTAAGTTGTATGTAGATAAGGATAACGGATGGACAGCTAGAACGATAGACGGAAAGTGTTCAGCTCAGTGGGAGCATACTCTTGGTATAACGGAGAATGGTTGCGTTATTTTTACGAAGTAGACGAGAGAGACGGAAGATAGAAGAATAGAGATTATAGAACAAATAGAAGAAGGAATTAAAAAAACCAAAGGAAAATATAAAGTAATTGTTGATAGAAAAAAAGCAATAAAAGAAGCTAAATTATTTTCAGATAGTGCTAAAATTGAATTAATTAAAAAGACGTTTCAACGACATAAGTTGTATTTGACTAGAAATCAAAGCTCTA
>CALCWF010000154.1 GCA_937906355.1 uncultured Rickettsiales bacterium | reverse complement strand
TAGCTATCGAAGATTTGAAAAATTCTCAAATAAAAACAAATGAAGAAAAAAATAATTTAAATAAAAAAAATAAAGAAATGAAAAATGAAATCGATAAATTAAATTCCGATTATATTGATAACGAAAGAAAAGTCCATTGTATAGGTTCGCCCTATTACAGAGAATAAAATTGGATTTTTAATAAATAAAGGGAATAAAAATATTCTTAAAGAATCTCATTCATATCATCTAATAAGTAATGAAAACAAAGAAAATAGCAGTGATAACAAGTAAACTAAGGAAAAATTAAGCTATTATTTTGATTTTTATGGAGTCATATTAAGAATAAATAAAAAAAACTTGCAAGTTATCTTCTTAGTTAGATTGTCAACTGTAATCTGTATTAAATTATTACATTTAATCCAAATCTTGTTATATTTTAATTTTAATCTCTAATTTATGTCAGAAGATGATAGTCAATACTCTCTTTCGAAAGATAAGAAAGAAGATTCTATAGATAACAAAAAAAAACAACGTAAAGGTCGTAAGTCTAGTGTCAGTAGTAGCGAAAAAAGCACATCCGATAACGCAGACGATAAAGCCATGTCGAACACAATGAAATTAGGAATAAAAAATCTCAATCTCGATATAAAAAGTCATAATAGCAACAGACCCGATACGTTCGAAAATCGCAATCAAAAAAATAACAACAAATGCAACAATAAAAGCAATGATTCTACATATACACACAACGACTCACAAAACGAAAACGATACTTTAACTTCACAAGGTGCTATCGATACACAGGATTCTGATACATTTACCGGCAACGGAATTGACGATACTATGTTCCCATCAATACAATTCGGAGGCAGTAATAACAATTCAAAAACAACCACAACGAACAGCAAAAATAGTTCAGTTGACATCATCACTAATGGTTGCAATAGCTATTCTAGCTACGGAAAAGAGCGTTGCGGTTGGCAACAAAAAAAAAGCAGATGTCGCGATGAATACACGCCAGAAGATGTAGTTATAAACAAAGAACAAGTCATATACGTCAAAGAGCTTCGTGAAAAAAAGCTAGACGAACTTCTCCAAATCGCCGAAAAATATCAAGTACAGAATCTAAACAGAATGCTAAGACAAGACATAATAACGTCAATCTTAAAACAAGCAGCTCTTAACGGAGAAGGTCTCTATACAGATGGCTGTCTAGAAATAGTCGAAGATGGGTTCGGTTTTCTAAGAGATAGTAAAAACAACTATAAAGCTTCGTCATACGATGCATATATATCTCAAAATCAGATAAAAAAATTCGGTCTTCGACAAGGAGATAATCTATGTGCCTACATAAAGGAACCACGTCGAACTGAAAGATACTTCTCGGTCGTTCTATTAGAAAAAATCAACGGCAAGAAAGTCGAGGACATCAAAAATAAAATAAACTTCGACAACCTTATCCCACTATATCCTAGTGAAAAACTGAAATTCGATAGAGTAAATAATCCAAAGGAAGCGGTATCCACACGCGTCATAGACTTAATATGTCCAATAGGTAAAGGGCAAAGAGCGTTGATAGTCGCACCTCCAAGAGCTGGTAAAACGTTCCTGATGCAAAGTATAGCACATGCAATAAACGAAAATCATCCAGAATCGGAACTGATAGTTCTACTAATAGACGAGCGACCAGAAGAAGTCACAGACATGGTGCGTTCCGTCAAAGGCGAAGTCGTTAGTTCTACATTCGACGAACCGGCGAAACGACACGTCGAACTCGCTGAGATAGTAATCGAAAAAGCAAGGAGAATGGTCGAGGAAGGTAAAGACGTTATAATTCTGCTAGACTCAATAACAAGGCTCGCACGTGCATACAACGCAATAGCACCATCTTCTGGAAAAGTCCTAACCGGTGGCGTAGACTCCAACGCACTACAAAAACCAAAAAGATTCTTCGGTGCCGCAAGAAATATAGAAAACGGAGGCTCACTTACGATAATAGCAACAGCTCTTGTCGAGACTGGATCTAAAATGGACGAAGTAATATTCGAAGAGTTCAAGGGAACCGGTAATAGCGAAATAGTGCTAGATAGAAAACTAGCAGATAAACGTCTATTCCCTGCACTAGATATACTAAAATCTGGCACAAGGAGAGAAGAAGAAATGGTCTCTAAAGACGTATTGCAAAAGATGTGGATTCTAAGGAGAATTTTAATTCAAATGGCTGGCACAGCTGCAAATAACTCAGCTGATGCACTTGAGTTTTTACTCGAAAAACTCAAAACATCAAAGAATAACGACGAGTTCTTCTTGCAAATGAATGGCAGTTGGAAAAAGATATAGTCGATTACTATAATCACTATATCTCACGATAGACGCTTTCTTTCACCTTTTGTTTTTTTTCTCTTTTCGTCTTTCGCTTCTCTTTTCGTCTTTCGCTCTTTGTCTTTTACTTTTTGTTTTTTTACTTCTTGTCTAAAAATCTTTCCAACTCCAATCAAAAACATCTCACTACTATCTCTATGCGATGACTTTGGCTTAAAACGATATACATTTTTAAACATCTCTCTCATACGTGAATAGATGAAATTGTCTGAGCCCTTTATCGCCTTGCATACAACATTACCATTATTAGTTAAGTAGTCATCACAAAACGACATAAGAGTCTCCAATATATTCTCGCTACGCATTCTATCTATCCCAGAGTTTCCAATACTATTAGGTGCAATATCGCAGATTATACAATCAACCTTCGTCATTGCCTCATATCCAACTCCTGCTTTCAATTCATCGCTAGTGCGTCTACCAGATGCCTTGTTATCTTTCGACTTCCCTTTTGAGACTTCTATCAACGCAAAATCATCAAGGTCATCTCCATCGTTAAAACAATCTGTCGCCCTACATATAGTATTGTCGTTATTCTCTGCATTATTTTTCGCAATCATCGTAGACGACGCAAGCTCAACTATCTTATCTACTATTCGTTCTCGTATATCTCTACTCTCGAAGTCTCCCTGTATAAAATGTAAGTTCGAATGAGTAAACTTCATAGATAGTAAATCAACTCCAACGACATGTATATCTCCTCTGCGTCGCCATTTCGTCAAGACAACCTGCGACCAACTTCCCGGAGAACAGCCCAAGTCAACAACAAGACGCGTCTTCGATGTAAAAATACCATACTTGTTCTGTATCTCTATAAGCTTATACGCCGATCTAGCAAGATATCCCTCAATCTTCGCTGCTCTCGTAAACGGATCGTTTATCTGCCTCGAAATCCATCTCTGAGAAGACTTTTTCTTATTCTTCGACGACATACTGCTCTTCAAGTTATTGAACGTAACCTCCCCACTCTTACTTATTATGCTTTTTC
>CALCWF010000153.1 GCA_937906355.1 uncultured Rickettsiales bacterium | reverse complement strand
AACCGTATGTCCCTGTGATACGGAGGAGTGTAGGAGCAATAACTTTCTCCCAAAACCTTACTCTACCGCGTGGAAGACGGCAAGCGTGAGTGTGAAGAATTGTTATACGTGCCTACAAAACGCAAGAGCGGTGAAGTTCTTCTGTAAAAAGGTTTATCAGTGTCTGATGAAGAATCGTGGAGATATCTATAAGATAGCAATGGACCCTAGTAGACGAGATTTTTTAAAAAAAATGTACGGTCGTGGTAATTATACCTGTGCGTACTTCGATGGAATGTTGTGCGGATGTGCTAAGACGAAGCTCTCCGGTGGACCGAGACACTTTCTTAGAATTGCGAGACAGGATAACGTTGTTGATAAGTCGTGTGATAGTAAGATCGATTTACAGAATCGTCCTCAGTGTAATTTGTTCGACGTAAGTGTGTATGTTAGACAATTTTATAATAAGGTTCAGAGTGACCAGTTTGCACAGTGCCCGTATGAATATCCCGCTGAATTTGGATACGAAAAGCGTGGGACTTTCTTTTTCCCGAAATTGATACTCGTTGCCGGTAAGAATGAAAGGCTGATAGGCTACGAATACGATAATATACGAGCCGATCCGGATTACTATTACAATACGCCTATAGGAACCGACGAGAAGTATTCTTTTAATAACAAATACGCAATGCCGGTTTCGAAGAAAGTAGTTTACAGTCATTTCTATCCAGTTATTTTCACTATTGGTTCTGAGTTTCAGGTTGTAGGCGATAAGGGTGTATGTGTAAATAAATCGTCCGGTTCGATAAGCTACGTGATGATCAGATTAGAGTATAATATATCGACTGATTCGTCGGCACTGATCGCGTATAAGGTTACTGCATTGAAGAATCTACCAGCTTCTATGTCCCCTACGGACCCGAAGGTAGTTTCATCAGATGGTTTTTTTGCGAAGTTTGCAGTCAACGACCCTGGTTTTTTGAAGGATTTCAACGAGAATTTCAAGTATGACTATGATCCTAGTCCGAATTTCTTTCCTTACGCGAAACCACTTGATATCACAGGCAAAGAGTGGCTGTTGTTCGAGAGTCTCGGTAAGGTAGAGAGACCACCACTGAAATATAACTATAATGGGAGTGCTTATATAAATAGTCCGATTATTCTAGAGAGCGACGTCTCCGAGAAAACAAGCACAGACGATAAGTACGCTATCATGGCTCGATTATCGATAGTTCCGCAAAATCTTAGTAGTGTTGATAGCGTTGAGTTCGCAAATGACGTAAAGCTACCAATTTTCTCGGCAAAGATGTCCGTTTCTGGACTTAATGCCGAGGCGTATAAGATAGACGGCGATAGAATTAGTTCTGACTACAATAACAACGAGACTGATAGTGTTATTTTATATATGAAGAATTTCACTATAGGCTATACAAATCCGTGCGTTTTATTGAGAACTATAACTGATAATGCCGGAAAGAAAGAGCTGGAAGACCCGCCATCGGATTATGAGTATTGTAATAAGTATACAGACGCCGTAGAAAGATTGCATTGTTTGACGGCGTATTTATTGGTCGAGGATTGTAATGCCTATGTTAGCTGTCTTCCAGACTCCGGAAGCATAAATAACTGCAAGTTAGAAGGTAGAACGCCTTACATAAAGATAACAGGAAGCGACTCCATGCTTAGTGACTATAAAATCAATACAGATTTTCGACAAGAGGCAAAGATATGCGTTCTCAATGGCTTTAATTTTGCCGATAGATTATCTGAATATTCTAACACGAAGCTTTTTGGCGAGTTTGGTGATCCTGTATACGACTATACGATTCGTTATGCACGTAGTAGCTCTTCCGTGTTTTCGTCGCCTACGAGACCTCTGAGTTTATTGGGGAAAGATAAGAAGATAAATCTATTGAATAATCCTCAGGACGATCCGAGATACATTCCAACGATGGATCTTAATTACTTTAATTCAAGTAGTAGTAGCAGATTCGAAAATCTGCTATCTCGTTTGAAAGGTATATATATAATAGGTAGCAACGGTCTACCGACGGAGCAAACGCTATTCGAGCATTATGCGACGGACTGTTTATACAATGAAAAACTGTGCAAGAATAGATTTACAGTTAGTCATAGACTGATAAATGAGACATTAGGAAATTTATGTATAGAGTCTAAGAAGATAAATGGTGGCGTCTGGACTTTGTATGATAGAGACATGGCTACTGACTATAACGTGTATATACCGTTGAAGTGTCAATATGTGTACTTCAATGGAAGTGGTGCTGGTGGTGCAGGTATGACGACGGAGAGTCATACATCGT
>CALCWF010000152.1 GCA_937906355.1 uncultured Rickettsiales bacterium | reverse complement strand
AGAGTTTCGAAGCTTTCTATTTTGTAGAAGTTTTCGTTGACGGTTTCTTCGAAGGAGTATTCGTTTTGATACAGTCTTTTTAGATTCATACTAGAGGAAGTATAGTTGTTAGAGTTATAGCTCATAGATATATTGAAAAACGATTTTATTTATGATAGATTAAGTGATTATGGAAGGCACTTAGTTAAATAATTGAGATACCATTCTTGTATATTTTGATGAGAGTCGCGTATAAACGTAGCGTGGCAGATAGTAGCGTAGTGGTAGTAAAGGAAGTAGAAGAATGGAGAAGCTACGTTCCTTATTCTCTCATTGCTTTTTTTCTATCGTTTGGATTTAGATATTTTTTACGAAGACGTAGCTTGTCCGGTGTAACCTCTATTAGTTCGTCGTCTTGTATATACAGCATCATTTGAGATAGCGTCATTTCTTTATTTGGTATCAGTTTTACCGCTTCGTCGCTACCAGATGCACGAACGTTTGTTAGATGTTTTCCTTTTGTTATATTCACTGGTAGATCGTTTTCTCGATTATGTTCTCCTACTATCATTCCGACGTATACATCGTCTTGTGGTTTTACGAACATTACGCCACGATCTTCTAGTTTCCATAGATCGTATGCCAGTGCGACGCCGTTTTCGGTAGATACCATGACGCCGTTCCTGTGTTTTTGCATTTCTCCTTTGTATGGAATATATCCGTTGAATATATGGTTGAATACACCGGTTCCTTTTGTATCAGTCATGAATTCACTTTGATAGCCCATTAGACAGCGAGTTGGCACGAGGTATACGAGTCTTGTTCTCCCTGCACCGAATGGTTTCATTTCTTTCATTTCTCCTTTACGATCATTTAGTTTTTGTATTACTGTTCCACTGTATTGGTCGTCTACGTCGACGGTTACCTCTTCGACTGGTTCTAGTTTATTTCCATTTTCGTCTTTATGGACGACTACTTTTGGTCTTGCGACCGATAGCTCGAAGCCTTCACGACGCATTGTTTCGACGAGAACGTCTAGTTGCAGTTCCCCTCTACCACCTACTTCGTAGCTATCTTTTTCTACCGATTCTTTTATTGTTATCGCGATATTACTTTCAGCTTCTTTGTCTAGTCTATCTTTTATCATATTTGAGGTAAGTTTGTTGCCACTTTTTCCAGCGAATGGTGATGTATTTGGACTTATTGTCATTGATAGAGTTGGTGGATCTATTTGAGTTGACGGAACACACTCGACGACGTTTGCACTGCACAGTGTATTTGATACAGTTCCTATTGTACATCCTGCTATCGTAACTATACTACCAGCCTCAGCTTCTTGGACGTTTTCCCTTTGTATACCGGCGAATGTTTGGATACGTGTAATTTTGCACTTTTCGACGACGTTATTTTCGAGATCTAGAACTTGAATTTGTTGATTTAGTTTTGCCGTTCCACTGTATATTTTTCCGACGAGAACGCGTCCGAGGAAGTTGTCGCGTTCCAGCATTGTAGCGAGAAAACGAAATTCTCCGTCGTTGTATTTATCTTTTGGACAAGGGACGAAGCTTACTATTTTGTCCAGTAGCGGTCTTAGATCACTTGTTCTATTTTCCATATTTTCGGTAGCCCAACCGTCTCTTCCTGATGCGAATAGTATAGGAAAGTCTAGTTGCTCGTCCGTTGCTTCGAGATTGACGAATAGGTCGAATATTTCTTCTACTACTTCTTTTGCTCTTTGATCTGGTTTATCTATTTTGTTTATCACTACGATTGGTCTGAGACCTTGTTTTAGAGCCTTAGATAGCACGAATTTTGTTTGTGGCATGACGCCTTCTGAGCTATCGACGAGTAGCAGACAGCTATCTACCATACAGAGTACGCGTTCTACTTCCGCTCCGAAGTCTGCGTGTCCCGGCGTATCGATTATATTTATTGTATACTCGCCGTATTTTATTGACGTGCATTTTGAGAATATTGTTATACCTCTTTCTTTTTCTTGTTCCATCCAGTCC
>CALCWF010000151.1 GCA_937906355.1 uncultured Rickettsiales bacterium | reverse complement strand
TATGTCTTCAAAGCCAATGCTTGCGAATCGTATAGCTGTCGAAAAAAAGAAAGAGTATCCAAGATTTGAACCGATTCCTGGAAATGATTATGATCATTTCTTTTTTTCGCGAAAGGCATTTTACGAACTAATTTTTTAAACTTTGAAACTTTAAAAATCTTTTCAAATTCATCTCCGATGCCAACTGTCCAGAAATTGTTAACGATACCATCGTATAATGTTTTTATATCAAAAGTTTTAGTATTTAAGAAATAATAATTATTATTCATCGTTCTATTAAATGTGCCGAAGCCATATGGAAACGGTGCGATATTGATCGAATTTAAATCATTTGCCTCGAAGAGTTTTTCGTCCATTTTGGAATATCTATTTTGTTTGTTCATGTATAAGCATAAATTATATTCTTTTAATCTCTTTGCATTAAGGATGCCACCATTAGTTTTTAATATATTAAGCTCTTCATTTTCCATAGGGCATATCGCAATGTCCGTAATGTTATTTTTAATGTTATTTATTATTTTTTCTCCAAGAGAAGTTGTAAGACTGTATGACGTTTTACAGTTCTCATGTGTCATTAAATTCTTTAATGCCGGAAAAATGTATGTTTCAACGGCAAGAGGGTGTGCCTCGATATTTATTATATTTTTCTCTAATCGATTTTCTATACCAATGTTATTGATATCTCGAATTGTTTTCATAAATTGAACAGCATAATTGTAAAACATCTTTCCGTTTTCTGTTACCGTCATTCCGTTACGACCATTTCGGTAGAAAAATTTTTCTCCAACCGCATCCTCTAGTAACGAAATAGTTCTTGAAATTGAACTAATACTTGCATGTATCCGATTAGACGCAATATGAATATTGAGGCTTTCGTATACGCAAATAAAAATTCTTATACATTTGCTTAAATTGATATTCGATAAACGATACAGGCGAGCATTTTGTAATTTTTGTTGATATTCTATATTATTATTATTTGGCATATTGTAAAACAAAAAACTTCAAGTGCATCGTAATAATTTATCGATAATTATCAATTGTCGTATAAATTACATCATACTCGGAGTTGAGAATAATCTAGATATACAAGATGTGCAAAAGGATTTCATGATGCGTTTTTACGATATGAAGAATTGCAAGAAACATCAAATCGTGCGAATCTATTTTTTAAAAAAACAACGAAAAGTTGAATTTTTCTTGTAAAATAAATAATTTAATATAAGCACTCAATGTTTATTAGTTCATCTTATGAAGAATGAAAAGATGTTTGTATTATTGTCTGCTTATTATGCGTTAGAGAGCAAGATACGTAATTATCACTGGAATGTAGAAGGAGATCGTTTCGTCGAATATCATAAGTTTTTCGAAGATTGTTATAAGACGGTTGCTAACGAGATAGATGAAATCGCAGAACAAATTTGCAAATTAGGCGAGAAGGTTCCCGCAAATCTGGTTAATTTTGTCGACACATGTAAAAAAGCAAAAGTTGATTTAACGAACCGTGCCGTCAGAAGCTGTGATATGGTCTGCTGTATGCTCGCGGCGAATGATCAAATTGTAGATATGATAAAAGATCTTAAAAAAGCTTTTGGTGATAAAAAAGAATACATCGGAGCGAGCGTTATGTTGGATGGACTTCTGACGTCGAGAGAGAAATGCTCTTGGTTTCTTAAAAACTTGACAAAGGGTCACGATAGCGGATGTTGCAAGAAATAAGCGACGTATTATCTGTGATTATTTTACGCGAGTGGCTTTGGTCGTTCTTTTGGCTTATCAGTGTGGCATTAGATGTCGATCGGTCGATGTTAACGCTGGCACGCATCGACGTGTCATGCGATGTATAGCGGGCATTTTACTATACGTGTTTGTTTGATGGGGCATCGTCTAACGATTCTACTTGCCGTGCATTATACTTAAAGTGGCTGTGCCGATAAGGTTGTTATTGAGTGCCGGGAGCACTCATTCGTATGGCGTCTCACGTGTTGATTATTATTTTTTTTCGTATTGCTTACGGCGATATTATACGTGATAGTGCTAATGCTTATCTATCAAATATATGTTATTTGTGATAATTATGTATGGTAGCATATGATAGCTAAAGAAAAGATTCCAAATATACTAACAACAATGAGAATATTTTTCATACCTGTTATCTGTGGGCTGATGTATATCGATACATCGACGACGAGAGTTTTGGCAATATTCTTTGCTTTTCTTGCGTGTGTGACTGACTTTTTTGACGGGCACGTTGCACGTAAATATGGTATCTGTTCTTCGTATGGAAAATGTATGGATCCAATCGCAGATAAGTCGCTTATAATGTCATTAATTATAATGCTGGTGTATTTGGAAAAAGCATGGGTATTTCCTTGTATAATGATATTATTTCGAGACTTCGTTGTATCAGGTCTAAGAGAATACGTTTCAAAAGAAAAAAGTATAACAATAGATGTGTCTAAATTGTCGAAGTTAAAAACGGCAACGCAAATGTTTGCGTTGCTTTTTTTGATGTGCGTTGGTTCGAATATCACATTGCTTATGATCGGAAATATATTGCTAGTCGCGTCAGCAATTCTATCTCTAATAACGAGTTGGCAATATATAAAATCTGTTGGTAATATTGTTTTTTGATATAAAGACATCAAGATGTAAATTAGTCTACATCCGAAACATAGTCCGCGTCTAGAACAACCAAAGGACCACTATTGAATCGAATTCACGCAAATTAGAATAATCGTGTTTATTTCTTATCAAAACTGATTATATGCGTCTTAGCTATTAAAAAATAGCTAATCATTGAAAAACAGCATCCTATAAAAGCACCACAAGCGACGTCCGTTGGAAAGTGTCTATTTGCTAAGATCCTACCATAAACGACGGCAAACGCTAAGGAAAAAGATGCAATAGAGACTAATCGCCAATAACGTCTTTTATGTAAATACAAAAACAACGTCATGGCACTGCAAAATGCGATAGTGGCGTGTCCCGAAGGAAAGGACTTCCTGTTTTCCGCATCATCTGGACGCGGTCTTTTTACGATAGTTTTCAAAATTTCACACGTTGGTAGAGCGGTTAGCAATGTTATCGAGTAGCTAAGATGTAAAATAGGATTACATTGAATATAAGCTATTACGACCGGTGCTAATCTTAAAAATCTGAGTTCTATGTTCGTCGTCCTGTCATGTTTTATTTGTAGCTGTGTTTTGTTTATTTTATGAAAATATTCTATATTTGACGCAGACTCCGTCTTTATCTGCACGAGTAATAACAGAATACACATTATAAATGTAAAAACTAAGTTAGTTCTTTTCGTGAATTTTATATCAAAATGCACCATATGTTTTCGATACAAAGGAATAGCATTGATGCAAATGTCAATTTAAAAGACTGATCTTGAGTCGTTGTTCGAGCTGAGGTATAAATGCTTACAAACTATATTGTCTTATTGTTTCGTCTGTTAATAGAACAATTCTACATTCTTTAACTTCATAATTTACAAAATCTAATCTACATTCAATAGCATAGTCAGGAACAATGTCGGTTTTTCTTTTTTTATTTTCGACGTAATAATCAAATTGATCTTTTGTTATTTTTGTTATTCTAATGAGATGATGTTTTAATAAATCAACAATTATGGATATTATCTTTCAAAGAGTAATAGCAGATTATGATCAGCCCCTAAATTTTCGAAATGATATTTCTAAGTTTTTAGATGAAGAAAAAAAAGCAAAAGAAAAAAAGAAAAAGCCTTTCTTTTCGACGGGTTTTATGGTATACTGAAATGAATAACACTCTGAATGAGGTCAAAATGAAGCATCTGTTCCGTTTCTTCCCGAAATACCGGAAAGAATTTCTTCTCGGTCCGTTTTTCAAACTGGTCGAGGCGTCCTTTGAGCTTTGCGTCCCGCTTGTGATGCGGGCGATCATCGACGTCGGTATCGCCCAGAGCGACAAGGGCTATATGATAAAGATGGCGCTGCTGCTCGTTCTGCTCGCCCTGCTCGGGCTGATCAGCTCGGTGACGGCACAGTATTTCGCC
>CALCWF010000150.1 GCA_937906355.1 uncultured Rickettsiales bacterium | reverse complement strand
AGATATCTTAGCAATAGAAGAGACGTTCGTCAATAATAATCCAACTTCGTCCTTAAAGCTAGGCGTCGTTCGAGGAATATTTTTCTCGTGTGCAATAGAGAATAATCTAAAAATCAGAGAATTCAAACCAAACGAGATAAAAAAAGCAATAACCGGCAACGGAAAGGCAGATAAGCAACAAATTGACTATATGGTAAGAATGTTGCTACCTAGGGCTAACCCTAAGACTCCGGACGAAAGCGACGCCATAGCAATAGCTCTAACGTGCGTCTTCGAGGGAAAGATCTAATCGATTATCATCGGCAACTATTACGCCTTACTTTCGCGTAGCTCGTTGTTGTAAATTATATTCAACTCTATAAGAGAGAATTAATGAATACATTAAAAACTATATGTAAGTATACTACATCGAGGAAAATGTCTCCTACTTGCAGGAGGACAGTTTTTCTTCTTTCATCTTTCGTATCAACTGGCGGATTCATAGGAAAGATTAAGTATATGTCTGGCACATTTGGGAGTCTACTTGGTATAATTTTCGGACTTTTTTTCGTTAAAATATCCTTATTACATCAAATTATTTTACTCGGTCTGATTCTATCTATCGGAACACTGTCTACGCATATGTATTTAATAAAAATTGATGATTTAAAAGCAGATCCAAAGGAGGTCGTAATCGACGAGATATTCGCCGTCTTGCTAACGTGTTTTTTCGCAAGACTTATTACTCCTAAACTCGGATTCGAGAATTTTCTATCTATATTCATTCTCTTTCGCACGTTCGATATCATAAAGCCGTATCCAATTTCATGGGTAGATAAAAACATTCATGGTGCAAAAGGTATAATGTTTGACGATATACTCGCATCATTCGCTAGTATACTTGTATATATATGTGTATATATGTAAATTAACACCTCTATTCGTATTATTGTCGCACAATCATGACAAAATCGTATTATTGATAGATATCTTGAAAATAATAATAGAACATAGCAAGTTCACTAAATATGAAAGAATTTAGATATTTCGATTCAGCTAGAATAAGTTTTTTCAGATGCGGAGGAAAAATAGATGTTTTCTGTATCGTCGATAATATAAGCGAGCTTCAATTCGTGCTAAATAAATACAAGGAATATAGCAATAATATCCTAGTCGTAGGAGCAGGATCTAATATTCTAATCCGTGATAGTGGTTTTCACGGTATTTGTATCAAGTTAGCCGGTGAATTTTTGAAATTAAATATAGAAGATTACTGCACGACTCGCAACGGTAGCCTTCTGAGTAGGTTAAATCCTATAAGATTACTACATCGTGATAACGATAGACATAAAATAGTAAACGCCGGTGCCGGCGTCTTCGCCGGAAGCTTATCTAGATTCGCTACGGAAAATAATCTAATAGGTGCTGAATTTATGGATACCATACCGGGAACAATAGGCGGTCTCGTCAGAATGAACGCAGGATGTTTCAATAGTGAAGTTAAAGACGTCTTTCACTCGGCGAGTGTGTTCATGGACGGCAAAGTTAGAGTCATGAATAGAGACGATATGAGATTCTCTTATAGGAGCTCTAGTCTACCAAAGAATTCAATCATCATGAGTGCATGCTTTAAATTAGAGATGGCTAACGGAGAAAAGCTCGAACTCTCTAAACAAAAAATATCAGATATGCGAAAGCATCGAAAAGATAATCAAATAGTCGGATTAACGTGCGGGAGTACGTTCACTAATCCAAAGGGCATAAGTGCGTGGAAGCTGATAGACGAAGTCGGACTACGGGGATATAGAGTAGGCGGTGCAAGCTTTTCGGAAAAACACTGTAATTTCATCATAAATGATGGAACGGCAAGTGCAACAGATATAGAAAATTTAATAACTCTGGTGCGCAAAAAAGTAAAAAGTAAATTCGATATAGATCTCGAAGTAGAAATAAAAATCTTGTAACCATAAGACATCGACGATTTAAATAAATATTAATTGATAATAATATCATGCACGTCTACAAAACATAGACAGTATCATACCTATGACACTCAGCAAAAAAAAAAGTAGAAAAGTATTATTCATTTACTCCTGTAAACACAACGGTATACGTCTACGATACGAAATATCTCAATTATATCAGCTAGTCAGAGAATTTAGTCAACAAGATGAAATCTTTATACTGTCATCGACGGATACGCTAAAACTCGTCTTCCCGAGCAAAATCAACGTTTGTGTGAATAAAATCACAGAGCGTGTAATTATGAAAATAATCGAAGACAAAAAGATCGACTTAATCGTACCAACGATAGGCGACTATGATAATTTGATACGTAAAATAACACCAAAGTTAGTAACGATGAATATCGAAAACTTTCATAACTCATTTTACAGAAATATAGAGGATAACAGTCTTTACGGGAAAAACGCCTTACAAGCCGGATTCAAAATAGATAGTAGCTTTCGCCTAAGAAAAAGCAAAGAAAAAGAAACATTAACAACACTATGTATATTCGCGATTAAAGACTCTTTCGGTAATCAAATCATATTCGATACATTCGAAATAATCAACGACTCTAAAAAGAACAATAATCATCATAATCGTAAACAAAAGAACAACGACGACATCGGCAACTATCAAACGCCGGTCGTGTTGCATGACATATATTCAAAAAAACCACACATGAGGAAAGATATTGATCGTATCGTAGGAAACTTTGGTAAGCTACTAAAAATTGATAGATGCTTTTACTGTATAAAAATCAGTATAAAAGGAGACTTTAAAATTGTATTCGATGGAATCAGCTATCATCCATCGAATGAAATGTTTTTCTCTGCACAGAGAAAGCAGATAAATCTCGGTAAAGTATTATTCAATATATATCAAAATATGAATATAGTCGCAAACTACAACGACGATAAATGCGTATCACGAGTAAGAAACTGTAAACACGATTTCATCATAGGGTATTATAACTCCAATAATGACATTCAATCTCACAACGAAACAAACGATCCGCTTTTTATCGCGAAAGATACGGAAAATGGCGAATACGAGAATAGTGAAAGTATACACTCGACAACAAATAATGTGCCGGTTTTACTACATTACAATCGTAACGATATCGTCGGTCTAACAAAGATTAAGTATCAATTCGATTACAACAAAACGTTCGATGAGTATATTCTAGTTTCAATCGAAGATGATCTATTAAACGACGTAAATAATTACGTTCTATTTTATAGAATATGTAATCTATTGTCAAATGATGCAAAAAAGAAAATAATTCTTCTAACTAAGCGAATCGATCCGCTGTTATCGTTAGTAAATAGTAATATATATATAGCGGTTTTCGACGACGTCGATACTCTCGATATAAAAAAATTAAAAACAGTCTTCAATATAAAAAAAGCCTACATCACACCAAGTGCTGAAATCGAGAAGTTGATAAAAAAGCTATACGATAATAATATATCTTTACTCTATCAAAACGAACACGAAAATGGTTTAATATGTAACGACAGAGAGAAACTTAAAAAAATTTGCAAAGATAATCATATTCCATTCAAAATCAGCATAAATAACGATAAAATAAAAGTTATGCATTACACGTCTATCGTCGATAGAAACAAAAATATTCTCTCGCCAATGCTAACGACAGAATATTTCAACGGCTTCGTCAATGCGAACTGTTTCTTCTATCCTTATATCTTGATTAATTACTACGTCGAAGATCAAATCAAGCAAGTCTTCGACAAACTCATTGCGTGTATATCTAGCTACGGCTTGATAGACGTCACTTTTGTCTATAAAGACGGAGATATATACATATACGATATATCGTTCTTTAAAGATAAAAAAATATTCTATATCTTCGGCTCAAAAAGAGACGCTTTATTTCAAGTATTAGTATATAGTATCATCGGAAAATACAACAATTCCGCATCTTCAACATTGATGGAAGACAAATCAGATAACAAAGACGAGTCACGACCACTACAAAATGTATGCTTCGAACAGATAGAAAAACAAACTGTGACTTTAGTCGATACAACAAAAGAAAAAGTGTTTAGTATATATAATAAACTATTTGCCAATTAACGATATAAACTGCTACTGATTTTCTATAACTTCACTCAATCGCTGAAAACTCGACTTATCATTATCCGTGTTTACTTTTTCATCTATATATTTTTCCTCTATATACAGTCTCCCGTACTTACCGCACGACGATACAAGTAGACAAAGAAAGACGCAAATTGCTGTATACGCTACTTTTCTATTACTCATAATTTCTCTCTATTTACTCACAATTATACTAATAATTACACACGAATAATTCGATCTTCGTTCGTATGCCACATTCTGTTGCAAGGTCGTGGCCACCCCTGAAATTTTAAGTCCTTCTC
>CALCWF010000149.1 GCA_937906355.1 uncultured Rickettsiales bacterium | reverse complement strand
TTCTTGAAGAAGAGCTGTCCGACATAACTTGTAATGTGTGATCACTGTATCCGTAAGACAGATATGTATTATGTCTATTTTTGATGTATTCTTCCGTTATTATTTCGAATAACTCCCTTTTCTTCTGTTGAGTATATTTTTTATAGTGTTGTTTATAACTGTAATATGTGTATTGAAGAACTTGAAAGTAAATACAAAATGGAGAATAGTTTATCAACTTTGTATTTTCTACTATATTGATTATTTTATCGAGAATATCATTCTTTAATTCACTTGATAAGTGTCGTTCCTGTTGCAATGTTTTATACGTTGTAATTAAATCAATAAGCTTTCTATTCACTCTTTGTAATTCAGTTTCATTTACTCCTTTTTCTTGTGAAATAACAAAAACTCCTTCTGGATTGTCTAAATTTAGCAAAGGATGCTGGTCGTGTGTATCTTTATTAGCTACGCTATAAGTAAAATATTCCAAATTATTCATAACAATAATTTATAATCTGTCTTGCGGTTGCATAATCCAATCTTCTTCTGAACCTATTATCTTTTCTTAAGCCCTTAAATGGAGTTAAAAATATATCATACGTCTCTTGTCTAAAAGTATTTAAATAATCATTGGCTCGTTTTACCATCTTTTCAATATCGCAATCTACATTTATTCTTGTTATACTTCTTGAAGTGTTTTTTATTTCATTCGCTGGTATTTTTTCTCCGTTACAAAATCTTATTGAAGGTTCTTTTGTATTATCTATTGCTATCAAGCCAAGTTTTCCGTTTTTATCATTAAATTTTAATTCTAATTGTTTATTTGATTTTGGTTTTTTCTTTTCTAATTCACTTAATAAGCCTAAGTATTTTTGTCCTTCGTATATTTCTGCGTCTGTTGAAAAACCATTAAAAAGTGCCAAACAAACAGGGCAATCAGTGTCAATAAACATTTTGCCATTTAATAAAATATAATGCGTCAATCTTTCTCTAAATAGTTTTGAATTCAAAAATGAAGCTGGTATTATTGCTCCAACATATTCACAATTATTTAAGCATTTATCTAGTGCGACTTTATACAAATCGTCGAAATTTTTAAAATCATAATTTATATTTTTTCTTGTTGCTGAATTTTTTGCCAAATATGGAGGGTTTGTTATGCAAACATTGAATCCTTTTGGGAAATTTTTAATCGTATCTTGTGTTATTATATCTTTGCTGTTTGGTTCTATATCAAAACTTTTGTAGTTTTGACATAAATCCATTTCTTTTAACATTTTTATTAGGTTGTTGCTACCGGCGAAAGGTTCTAATATCGTTTGATGCTTCAAGTCGCATCCATTGGCCCATTCCTGAAAACCATCATTACGAAATGGATTTTCTTGTGTGAAAAACTGCCCTTTTGATATCTTTGCTATTGCACTTACCATAACGAATAATAACCAACACACGTTTTTCAAAGATTTTTATTTTTTATTTGTCAATCTCTAGCTATCTTTATGTATTCTATGATTGAATCTGCGACCAGTTTTACATTAGTTATTTTGTATTGTTTTTTTGCATTTAATTTTTTATTAAAATTGTATCCATTGCTATATTGAATTTCGCTCTTTTACTGAAAATAATGTAGCAATGTTATTATTTTCTTGAAAATAATACTTCATTATATAATTGACATTTGGAGATCTTTTTGTATTTGTTACTGATAATTATGAGTCGTAGGGTTACGTCGTTTTTTATACTGGGAATTATTGCTGGTTGTTGTGCGTCGTATGCATTAGCTTCCAAGTTTCGTCCAGATCTTTTATTTAAAAGTAGTGCTATTTCTGATAGTAGGAATGCGGTATCGAATAGTAGTGTGTGTTATTATCAGCCTATTAAGAAGAAAGACATTACGTATGACGTTTTGCACTCTCAGTCGATAGGAAATAAGACGATAAGATCTTCTGGGAATTTTTTGTATATTGATATCGGTTCGATTCAGGACGTTGACGTTCAGGAGAGAGTCATGAAGGAGGTATATGATGAGGTTAAGAACTTGACTGCAGATGGTTCGAGTGATGGCGATATTTGGGTAACGTCGGATTTACACGGTGATATTAAGATGTTGATGAAGGGATTAGTTCTGTCCGGTATAGTTAGTTGGAACGGTGAGTTGCAACGAGGTAAGTTCAAGGCTTACGGTAAGGAGCTAGAGGTTGTTTACCCTAAGGTTATGTTGAACCAACAGTTTAGTGGGGTTTATGTTAATCTCGGAGATATTGTAGACAACGATGCTTTTGGCATGGCGAATTTGTTCGTATTGCACGATATATTCGAACAAGTTAAGCGTGCGGGTGTGAGCGATAGGGTGAAGATTTTGTTAGGCAATCACGAGTATCATGACGTTAGAAGTAAGAATAGTCCGTATATGGATACGTTGTTGAGGTTTTTGGATATGTTTGATGTATTTTACGAGAAGAATGGTATATCTTTCTCGCATTCTCCGTTATCGTATTCGTTGAAGCCGAGGACGGATGCTGATGTGTCTGAGTTGAAGAGTGCGATAGTGGAAGACAGCGATAGTAAGGTTGGACGTATCGTTTGGGGTGTATTGAGTCTTTCTAAGATTCCGGATAGTCCAAGAAAGATTCCTCACAACGAGATTAGACCGCAATACGTTACGTCGTGTAGCGTTCACGGTCATATTCATGGACATGGCGATGGCAATACGGTGCATTATGCTTATAATAAGAGAAAGGACGTTTTGTCTGTATCGGTTGATAGATTTGACGCAGATGAAACGAAAGTTCCGATTATATATCGTATTAGCATGAATAATAAGGTTGTTTATTCTTATACGACGACCGGTGGCTCTGTCGCGTTAATGAAGAATCAATTGGATAAAAACTTGTGGTATAGAGCAATTTCTGCAAATCCAGTTGATAGCAACGAAGCGTAGTCGAATGATTCGTGATACCGGGAGATGATGGTTCGGTAGAATTAGCAAGTCATTTGGTGTTAGATTGATGTGCGTTTTGTTATTTCGTGTATGTATAACTACTCACTCGTTTGTAGCGTTCTTGATAGAGAGAGTGGCGTTGATAGTTCTATGATAAGATTACAACTTATAGATACTTCGAATAGCAAAGGTAGTAGTAGTAGAGTTTTGGTTGCGGAAGAGTGTTTTCAACTCGATTTATGCGAGAAATTACCGAACATGATGTTAT
>CALCWF010000148.1 GCA_937906355.1 uncultured Rickettsiales bacterium | reverse complement strand
CGGCTTCTTGTTCTTGTTTCTTCTTTTCTTCCTCTTGTTTCTTCTTTTCTTCTTCGCTTTCTATTAACTCATTTATAGATTCTCTTTTGTCTAACTTGGCTATTATTTTTTCTAACAGTTCCTCTGCTTTGACAACGCCGTCCTTAATGAGTAGTTCGGATACTTTTTCACGTATATCCAGGAATTGTCCTTCTTCGAGTTCGAAGTCTTTTGTTTTAAAATTTTTATCCACAAAATTGTATGTTGTTTTATATTGGTGTGATATTTTATATTGGCGTAATATTTTATCATAAAAAAGTCGATAAAATTTCACATAAGCATCTTTTTCACCGTACATCGTAAACGTCAGATCGTCCTCCGCCCTTTTAACGACTTCGCACACTTTGTTTACGCTGAGTTCTGTTATATTTACTTCTCGACACTGGTCGTATAAGCTCCGCTCTACCGTTTTTCCTTTTCCTTTTACAAATATACAATCATATACATTTTCGAAACTTTCTAATACAGTCAATAGCTTTTCACCGCGCCCGTACGTTTCTCCATTAAAGCAAAGGTTGTTGCCTTTTCTACCAAACACATTTAATACGTCTACTCCACTCTTGCTTTTACCTTTTTTAAGTTCGACGACGGCTCCGCTGTCTGCGGATGTTATTGTCATTTCATCGCACAACTTGCCTGCGAGACTATTTAATTTTTTCTTTGCGTCAATTACTTTATATATTTTAGTCTTACCTCCAGAATCGCATAAATCACACATGCCATAATACATCTCATGGATATGATTCCTACAACTGAATTTGTATTTAATTGTGTTGCCGTTTTTCGTGCAAGTTGCCGTTGCTTCGGCTACATATTGTCTTTCGAATTTGAAGGTTTCTTCTGGATTTTTGAATAATATTGTTATTGTTCCGCTGTAGGCGTTTACTATTCCTTTTACAATATAAGATAATTGTCTCTCTTTGTCTTTTAATTTTTTGCTCGTTTCGATTGTAAGTTCTCTTTCACGTTTCTCGGCAAGTTTCTTGGCACCATCTCTTACACTTTTAAAAAAGCTTTCTATATTTAAAACAGTCTTTACTTTTTCTTCGTCACCATTGATTGCATTAATTATAAGATCAATCGCACTGTCGACACTGTACTTATCCGCGAGTTCCATGGTCGTAATATCACCTATGACACAGAATTTCATCGCCATACGATCTTCATTTTGTACTGTAAATTCAAATATACCTTCCGGCGATTCATCTTTCATCAACGATACATTAATACTATTACAGTTTCTGCATATTAAATCATTTATAGCGTCACTTGCTGTTTTTTTGTCTTTTTTATGGAATAAAATAGATGATATATCATACACCACGTTATTTTTAACCAATAATTCACTTCTCGTTTTGATTCCTCCTTTCGTGCAAGTCAGCACTGTTTCTTTTTTCTTCGAATCTTTCTCGAACTTGTAGACTAGCTCTTGTGATTTTTCATCCGTAAGCGTTATTGTTAATAAATTTCCCTCGGGGGTAAAGATTCTTTTTAATTCATATTTAAATCCACTATCTTTATCTACACTTCTACTCGTGCAATATTTGAGTACTCCATAATTTAACAATCCCTTTGCAAGGTCTACATTTTCTTTACCGAGTGAAAGGGCAATACATCTTATGTAACCACTGATATTATCCTTTCCTTTGAACGTTGCTTCAGCAATTTTATCTTTGTAATAGTGTTTTAGTGTCGCAATCTCTCCATCCTTGTCCTCTTTGAATATGTACTTTTCTTCAGACTCATTCTCATTTGACTTTTGGAAAGATATTGTTGTTACTTTCTCATCTCCTTCTTTTTTTCTGTCGTATGTGCACTTTCCAACTTCTATTCCATCGTTGTCTTCAAATACTATTTCTCCCTTATTATGCAAGAGGAATGCTTGCCTTTTTATGTAAAACATTGCATTATCAAAGCTATTCGTTATCACGAATGTATCATTTAATGCATTATACATTGCTTTTATTTCGTAAGTCCTAAACGTATATGTTGCAGTAGCACATTCTTGTTTATGGATTAGACTTGTCAAGTTTCTTTTACCGTCCGTTTTAAGCTTGAAGGTTTCTTCTGGAGCACATTTGTCATCGAATGTTAGTGTTAATCGCTCAAACGACACTTCTTTTTCATCGTCGCCGAATTTTGCTGTTACTTTCATGTTATTCAAAAATGCCATCATAGATAATGTGCTATTTATGTTTTTTATACTGCTATTAAAATGATGGCTCATAATATAAGTGGAATACTTACTAATGATTCAGAAAATAATGAAGTTA
>CALCWF010000147.1 GCA_937906355.1 uncultured Rickettsiales bacterium | reverse complement strand
CTTTTTCATCCACATTGAATAATGCAGATACACATTTACCCATATCCACCTTCGTATAGTATAACACATTGCCATTATATGGCGTGTAATAAAATAGTTTTAATAATTTGTCATCACTATCCTTTTTGAATTTAAAAATCCCACTTTTAGAATCTTTTTTGTCGTTGTAGTATTTGGTTCGCATTATTACTTCATTGCAATCGTCGTATTTTATATTACTATATAAGTATTTTATATCTTCTTGTTTTTCACGTTTGCATAATTCTTTTATATTTTTCATATTTTCATTGTCATTAGCTGTGCTTTCTAACTCGACGGTTCCTTTACCGTAATATACTTTCTCGTGATACAACTTATTTATTTGTTCTCCGTTTTTTTCTTTTTGTCTTTCGAATTTGAAGATTTCTATTTTCGAATCTTTCGTTTCGGACTCTTTGAGTGATATCTTCATCGTGCTACATTTTTCGAATGCGATTGCACACAATTTTTTCTTTTCTTCGACCATGTTTTCACCATCAGTCTTGTGTAAGTCTGATATACATGCAAACATATCTTTTATATTATCATCAGAGATTGTGAATTCTTTCTCGACGCCTTCTGCGTTCTTGACTGATACCGTGACTCCACTATATAAATTATGTACAAAATTATCCAATTCTTTCTTTACATTTTCAAGGCTTTCAGCTTCGCGGAGGTGAGAGTACAGAGTTTCGTACTCATTATCCATCTTGACTTCCTTCAATTTGTATTCTATGGTGACGCCTCCTGTCTTATAGATTACTTTTTCGTACTTTTTTTCGCACTTCTTGTCAGCACAAGTATAGAGAGAATAAATTTCTTTTGAAGGTTCGAACGATATCCTTTCTTCATTATCATATCTCCTGATAGTGTATACTCCGTCTTTACCATCATTTCCGAAAGATTTTACTACTTCGATATAATATTCATATACATATTTTAAGCATGCTACATTGTCGAAGTCTTTTTCATTCATGATGTTATACAGATGTTCAAAGCGTGCTTTATTGGAGAAGTCATCTGTGCCTAAAGATTTGGTTACCATCTCACTAATAGTTTCATCTTTCCCTTTTTTCGTGTAACGCATACATGACGTCTCATAATTATCATATATGAGTTCGTAAATTTCTTCTTCTCCCTTGATGGATTTGTGTGTTATTTTTATATCATAACATTTGCTACTATTTGATACTATAGTGCATATATAGTCTTTTAAAGAATCGCGGGCAACATTGCCTTTTTTCAACGCTTTTATAACATCAGAGACGACAATTTCACTATCAAAAAATAAGAATTCACGCATAGTGTTGTCCTCATTGCTAAATTCATGATAAGTTAATTTTAAATCATCACCTATTATTTTGAAGCTGATGATATCTACAAAATTTTTACTTTGTCCTTTATTTTCTTTATTTTGTTTTTCGAATAACATCTTTATATTCAATTTTTTTTCTTCTTCTATAAGCTTTTTTGGTTCTTCTTTATCTAACCATTCTTTTACTTCCGAGATATCGTAATTACCACTGCCATCATCTTTAAATTTAAACTTTTTCTCTTTCGTGTCAAATTCAGTTTTATCGAATTTCTCTACTTTTTTTTCGTTTTCTTCTAAATATTCTAAGCCTACCATTCCTGTTTCCAATGTTTTCTTTAGTTCACTTATATTGTTGATACTGAGTGAATCATTTACTTTTCCTCGTAGTTTGTCAAGATAGAATTCTTTTTGGGTCAGTTCTCGACCAATGACATCGAAATAGTAACTACCAGCAAATGTTTTTCCAACAACACCTTTTTTATCATGAGATATCGTTAACCTATCATTCTTATCACCGAATGTATAGGTTTCTTCTTTGTCACTGTCTTCATTAAATGTTATTTTCAACGTATCCCGTTCTGACAGTATATTATCAACCTGGTAAATGTTGCGTGCAATAGAATCTATTTTTTTCAGTATTCTTTTATGCTTAGTGCGCTCAAACTCATTTTTTGTATCTTTAAACGTCTTTTTGACGTCGGTTGCGAGGTCAACCATATAATCGCCGTTAACTATGTATACTATTTTGACGTTCCCAACGTCGCCTCCTTTTTTTATTGTATGGATTATTTTTCCCTCAACAGTGTCCAACTTGTACTCTTCCTTGCCTTCTTTGTCTTGTATTATTATTAGTTTCTCCTCTTCTTCTTTTTTGGATATATTTTTATCAGTGTCAGCTTCCTCGACCACTTCTTCTTCTTTTTTTTCATCTTCAATTACTTGTTCTTCTTCTTTCTTTGGTTCCTCTACCACTTCTTCTTGTTT
>CALCWF010000146.1 GCA_937906355.1 uncultured Rickettsiales bacterium | reverse complement strand
GTATGGTCTGTGCGAATGTCCTTGCAAGAGCCCTTCGACAAGCTCAGGGTAAACTAAACTCTTGACGCCCATCCGCATCATCCCATGCCTCCTATGGAGGTAGGCCCATCCCAAAGTAAAATACTTAAAAAACAATCGAATGTGACAGATCTTAAGGAAAGGTTTGCAAACAACGATAATTCTAACCTAACTGCTTTAGTATTAGAATAATGTTTTTTCTGTATTTTACCGGAGGTGACATGATGGCCGTCAGGCTGGCGGTGGCTTGGCTGACTGATGGAAGCTCGCTTCTGATCAGGCAGATAAGGCTGGCGCCTATGGGCATAGCCCACATGTCATCTACGGTATTTTATTTGTTTTTGTTGATTTTTGTTCTTGCTTGACTTCGATTTGGCATTTACTTTTTGCTTTATACTGGTGATTTGTTTGGTGATTCGTTGCTCTTTAATCGATCGCTATGTGTTATAATTGCGTTGATGTTCAGTATCGTTATACGTGATAATTGCACTATACCGTTTGTTAGAGCTTACTTAAAAAGCATTTGTTAGATTAGTTTATCAAATCTTTATTTATAACTTTATATTATTAAAGAATGGCTAACATAGCTTGGCGATTTATTAGATAATTAATAATTAAATACAATTGCCGTTATTGTAAACGCTTACGTATGATAGATAATTTTACTTTTCAATTGCTACATGTTTCTCGTTCACTTGTTTAAGGTTCACGATTGGTGTCTTTACGTCTGTTTTTTTTCCATTGTCTATATCCGCAGGTTTAGGTTTGTCATTTGTGCGTTCAGGTTTAGGTGGCGTAGGCTCAGGAGATATATTTGCCACATTGGTGTTATTTATAACTTTACTCATATCGGCCATTGAGTACGTTGAACTGACTTTACTGATAGTGTTTTTTACAGATTGTTGTATATTGTCTGGGAACGGAGAAAACTTTCCGTCTGTTATCGTTCCATACGTTCCATTTTTACATACTATATTGTCGTTGTCGAATGTTTTTATTGAAGTTCCGTCCTGCGTTTTCCATTCAATTACGATGCTTTGTTGCCCGTCGTGCTGATTAATTTTTACATTTTCCGTGATATTATTGTATACTACATTTCCACTGGAATCGACATCACTGACACACATTGCGTCGATAACTTTATCTGACACGACGCCATTATTATATGTTATCTTCCCGCTGATTTCTTCGCATGTTTTTGTTTCATAACTTTTTGTTTCGGTATTGTAATAAGTAATTACTTTTTCACCATTTGCATTTATTGTCGCCTGAGGATTCAATATTTTCGTTTCCTTTCCATCTATAACTATAGAATAGTTTTCATTTGGATGATCTTCTATGTATCTGGCTTGTTCCATATCAGATGTTGGCTTCAATTGCTCGTCCGTTGTTTTATTTGCCTCGTAGTGTTCTTTCCCATCTGCGTCTATTATTTTTGTGGACTCGTCCGGGACTTGTTTTCCGTCCGTTCGATGATCAATTTCATTTTCGACGCCTTTTTCGAGCTCTAGTTTTGCCTGTTGCGTTTGATGATATTGATATAGAAAAAATGCGACAATGGAAATTATTATTAATATAATAACGACTATTAGTACGAATAAAATTTTTTCTTTATTATTTATTTCGTTATTGTTATCATCTTCATTAACCGGCACTGTCATTTCTCCGCGATGTTCAATTTCATGCACTATTTTTCCATTATCGACCGTCATTTTGTATAAATTTTTACCGTCATTGTTGACGTCGATATAATAAATGTCGTTACTTTTGCACAATTGAATGTTATATAATGATAATTTATCTCTAAGGTTCTTATATAAAACGTCTTTTGTGAATATATCGATGAGATCGAAATTATTATTTTCCGCTACATCAGAGAGAAAATTATTTATATTATCGCTAACGTAGCTCAGTGTTGCACGAGACGTGCTATTGCTATTTGCATCATTAATATTTTCCAATCTTTTCTGTATTTGCTCCCAGCTGGTAACTAATTGCATACTTTATTTTATCAATAATGAATAGGTTTGTCAATTTAATTATTATCGATTCTAATATAATTGCAAGAAACATACTTCTTGCATTTGTAGATAATTCAACTACCAAGTAGTGTTCAAATATTAATTTGAATACTATTTTTGTATTTTCTTCTAAAAACAGAAGAACGTCTTTTGTTTTTAAAAAAATATGTTATAGTTCTTGACAATAAGAAAATAGTCCCAATCAGTACTTCTGATGTCTAAGAAAGCAATAGCCTTTATAAAACTCAATATAGAAGGTGGAAAGGCCAATCCGGCTCCGCCTATTGGCTCTGCGTTGGGACAAAAGCAGGTTAATATAATGGAGTTTTGTAAACAGTTCAACGAAAGAACGAAGGAAAGTATTGGAACACCTTGTCCAACTGTTATTACAGTTTATGAAGATAAGTCATTTACGTTCGTTGTCAAAAAACCACCGGTTACATACTATATTAAAAAGGTCGCCAAGGTAACTTCTGGTTCAAAGACACCAGGTCGTGGTGGATACGTAGCAAGTATAAAGAAGGGTGATATAATCAATTTTGTGAAAGAAAAAATGGAGGATTTGAACTGTTTTGGAAATATTGAATCGGCGATAAAAATGTTCATTGGTAGTGCCAAGTCAATGGGGATTGAGATTGTTGAGTAAAAAAAAGTGTTTTGTTATGAGTAAGAGATTGAAGAAAGCTTACAGTGTTTATGATAAGAACGAGTCTTATACAATTGACGAAGCTGTTGAAATGCTTGAGAAGTATAAGAATTGTGCCAGTGTTAAGTTTGACGAGTCGGTCGATGTTATCGTTAAGTTAGGGATAGATTCAAACAAACCAGATCAACTAATTAAAGGATTTGTTAATTTGCCACACGGAAATGGAAAAAAGAATAAAGTGCTCGTGTTTGCAAATGATGATAATGTAGACAAGGCCTTGAAAGCCGGTGCGACGTATGTCGGTGGCGATGATCTTGTAGCTAGAGTTGCAAGTGGAGAGGTAGCTGATTTTGATAAGTGCGTTGCGACAAGCTCTATGATGCCAAAGTTAGCTAAGATTGCAAGAGTTTTAGGCTCAAAGGGATTGATGCCGAACCCAAAACTTGGGACGGTTGTTAATGGAGATGTTACGCCTGTTGTTGAGTCTTTATCAAAGGGACGTGCGAATATTAAGGTCGAGAAGGATGGTAGTGTAAAAACGATGATAGGAAAAATGAGTTTTAACAAAAGTGATATAGTCGATAATTTAAAAGAGGTGTTGTCCGCAATCAAACAATTACGTCCAGCTAGCGTTAAAGCTGGATACTTTGATAGCGTATCTATAAGTACAACGATGGGTATCGGTGTGAAAATAAAGATAAGTGAGGTATATTCTATATCATAATATGAAAACGAAAGCAGAAGTTGTAGAAAGCATTAATAAACTTTACACTGATAATAAGTGTGTCGTCGTGATAGACTATAAGGGCATGAACGCCGAGGATACGGTTCTTTTTAGAGGAGCTTTAAGACAAAAATGTGGCGTTGGTTTTTTTGTCGTAAAAAACACATTAAATAAGTTAAGTGCGAAAGGTACAGTTTTTGAGGACAAGATTTCTTTCAAAGGTCAATGTGGCGTTATATTTTGTAACGACCTGTTGAAGGTTTCTAAGGTCGTTGATGAATTTTGCTTCTCTAATGAAAAGGCTAAATTTGTAGCGTGTTTCGAGGGCGAAAAAGTATGCTCTGCGGAACAACTGAAAGAGTTAGCCTCTTTACCTTCTATCGAGGTACTAAGAACGAAATTATTATACGTGTTGAATTCTGTTGGTTCCAGTTTGGCTCGTGCCTTATCTGAACGTGTCAAGAAAGAGGGGGGTGTGACGGATAAAACAGAATAATTTGTATTTTGGTGTGTTTGTGTTTTGTTTTAT